>CAZHGG010000407.1:0-4816 GCA_964531755.1 uncultured Polyangiaceae bacterium | reverse complement strand
GCGCTCAGCGCCACCTTGTCGACCAGCGCCTCGAGGAACGCGATGTCGGGGTTGCCCTCGCCGGGCGCGGCGCCCGCGCGCGTGTCCAGGTCCCACGTGGCGCCGAGCCCGTCGGGATAGACCACGATCGCCTCGTCGCCCGTCGCGCGCTCGAAGAAGAACCCGTTGTGGAAGCTGTCGGCAGAGCCGCCGTCGCCGTGCAGCACGAGCACGAGCGGCAGCGGCACACCGGGCTTCGCGGCCACGGGGGTGAGCTGCACGTAGGTGCGCTCGCGGCCCGCCACGCGCAGGGTCCCGGCGGTCTCGCGCGCGGCCCCCGGGGCGTGGGAGTGCCGCTCCACGGGCAGCACCGAGGGGCCCTCATGCGGCACGAGCTTGGGCTCCGCGTGGCGGAAGCGGTAGAGGATGCCGCGGCCGAAGCGGCGCCCCGCGAGCCCGAGGAGCACGGCCAGCACCACGAGCAACACCGCCATGCGCGCGCGCGAGGGGCGCTCGTCGGTCGAGGTCTCGGAGCTCATCGCGCGGCCCTCCTCACGCCGCGGGCTCCGCGTCGTCCTCTTCGCGCGCGTTCTCGTCGCCGATCGCGCGCTTCAGCGGCACCATGAGCAGCAGCATGACGATCCCGGTCGCGAACGAGAGCCCGGAGAGCATGAGGAAGAACGAGCCCTTCGACATCTTCTCCCACAGAGTGCCCAACAGGCCGGACATGTAGTTGCCGAAGAAGCTCGAGACGAACCACATGCCCATCATGAGCGACACGATGCGCGGGGGGCTTATCTTCGTCACGAGCGACAGCCCCACGGGAGACAGGTAGAGCTCGCCGAGCGTGAGGATCGCCGTGCACCCCACGAACCACCCCATGCTCGCCTGCCGGCCCGAGTCCACCACGCGGGCGCCGCCGATCATGATGAGGAACGATATGCCAAGGAGGAAGCAGCCAATGGCCATCTTGGTCACGCTCGTGGGCTCGCGATCACGCTTGGCCTGGCGCCGCCACAGCGCGTTGATGAAGGGCGTAAAGAGGAAGATCATCGCCGGGTTCACGGCCTGAAACCACGAGGCGGGCACCTCCCACGAGCCGAGGAAGCGGTTCGTGTTGTTGTCGGCCCAGAGGGCGAGCGTGTTGCCCTGCTGCTCGTACACGCCCCAGAACACCACGTTCAGCGCGCAGAGCACGAGCAGCGCGCCGATGCGCGAGCCGTCGGAGGCCTTCTTGGCCGCGGGGTCGACCGGCGCCTTCGGGCGCTCGGCGGGCTCGCGGTAGAGCGATTCCTTCGGCGCCTTCGCGGCCTCCTCGAGCGCCGCCTTCTTCTTCATCACGCTGTCGGGCGCCAGCATCCCCTGGCCGGCGAGGTAGATCGCGAGGCCGAGCAGCAGGCCGACGCCCGCCGAGCCGAAGCCCCAGGCCCATCCGTAGTCCTTGCTCTCGCCCAGCGTGCCGCACACGAACGGCGACATGAACGCGCCGAGGTTGATGCCCACGTAGAAGATCATGAAGGCGCGGTCGCGGCGGTGATCGCCCTTCGGGTAGAGGTTGCCCACCTGGGTGGAGATGTTGGGCTTGAAGAAGCCGTTGCCCACGATGAGCAGCAAGAGCGCCACGTAGAACCACCGCGGCGACATCATCAGGAACTCGCCGAGGGCCATGAGCACGCCGCCGATGACCACGGTCTTGCGCTGCCCGAGGAAGCGGTCCGCGAAGTAGCCGCCCGCGATGGGTGTAAGATACACAAGCCCCGTGTACAGGCCGTAGATCTGCGAGGCGAGCGCCTGCGACGACATTTCGCCGAACACCCGCGAGAGCGCCGCCACCACGACCGAGTGCCCCGCCACCTTCCCCACCGTCGCAGGGAGGAAGAGCATCTTCGTCATGTAGTAGACGAGCAGCGCGCGCATTCCGTAGTAGCAGAAGCGCTCCCACATCTCGGTGAAGAAGAGGACGTACAGGCCGAGCGGGTGCTCTCCCAGGGTTCGCTCGGACAGCTTCGATCCCACCGAGTGGCGCGTCATGGCCGGGCTCTACCACCTTTTTTCACGGCGACGGAGGGGAGTCGACGAAGGCCGAGCTTGACCCGCGCGGCGCCGGGCGGGAGGCTCAGGCGATGCGGCCGAAGCGCTACTCCCTCGCGATCGAGCTCACCGGCTACTGCAACCAGAAGTGTGGCTACTGCTACAACGACTGGCGCGGCGACAAGAAGGAGGCGCAGGCGCTCTCCACCGAGGCGCTCCTCGCGTTGATCGACCGCGCGGCGACCGAGGTGGAGTGGGACCACGTGACGCTCACGGGCGGGGAGCCGCTCGCGCGGGCCGACCTCTACGCGGTGCTCGACCGCCTCGCCACGCACGGGCTCCGCGCCATCATCATCTCCAACGGCGGCCTCGTGACCGAGGCGCACGCCTCGCGCCTCGCGCCGTATCGCCCGCTCTTCGTGCAGATCACCCTGAACGGGCCCGACGCCGCCCTCCACGAGGAGCACGTGGGCCCGGGGCACTTCGAGCCCACGCTCGCCGGCATCCGCGCGCTCGTGAAGGCCGGCGTCCGCGTCTCGGGCTGCGTGGTGGTGACGCGCAAGAACGCCGCGAAGGTGGGCGCCATCCTCGCCCTCTTCGAGTCGCTCGGCGTGCGCAGCATCGCGCTGTCGCGCTACTCGCCGGCGGGCTACGCGGCCGAGCAGGTGGCCGAGCTCCTGCCCTCCCGGAGCGAGCTGCTGGCCGCGCTCGAGGCGGCAGAGCCCGTCGCGAGGGAAGGCCGCGCGACCGTCCAGGTGACCATGCCGGTGCCCCCGTGCGTGGTCGACACCTCGCTGTTTCCCTCCATCCGCTTCTCGTCGTGCCCCATCGGCACCGAGGCCCAGGAGTTCGCGCTCGGCACCGACGGCAAGCTCCGCAACTGCACGCTCCACACCGACGTGGTCGCCCACACCGACCGCGGCGCGCGCTTCGACGAGGCGGTCACCTCCGCCGAGGTCGCGCGGTACCGGGACGTCACGCCCGAGTTCTGCGCGCCCTGTCCGATGCGTGCATCCTGCATCGGTGGCTGCGGCGCCGCGTCCGCGTCCATCGCCGAGCGCCGCGGCCTCGACCCCTTCGTCGCGCAGCACACCGATCCCGAGCTCTCGGCGAGCCTCCGCGCCGCGCGCTCGGGCGGCCCGGCCTTCGTGCCCGCGGGGCGCCTCGCGCGGCGGAAGGCCCTCTCCGCGTGAGGCCGCGCGTCCTCCTGCTCTTCCCGGGCTCGGAGGGCGCCGCCGCGGGCAACTTCGGGGTGCCCCAGCTCGTCGGCCTCGCGAGCTACCTCCGCGCGCGCGCCGGCGCCGACGTGACCGTGGTCGATCTCGCGTGCGAGCGCGCCCTCGGCCGGGTCGACTTCGCGCGGCTGTTCGAGGGCTACGACGTGATCGGCCTCTCCTGTTATTCGTCGTTCGACTACCTCCCGCTCGTCGCGCTGGCCGAGGTCGCGCGCGGCGCCGCTCCGCGCGCGGTGCTCGTGGCCGGCGGCTACCACGTGAGCGCGCGCCCCGGCGACTTCGTCTACGACGGCTCGCCGTTCGACGTCGCGGTCATCGGCGAGGGCGAGCGTCCGCTCGCGGAGGTGGTCGCGTCCGTCGCGGGGGGCGAGCCGATGCGCGGGCGCGTGCTCGGCCCGGACCCCATCGACGTGCTCGACGACCTGCCCGAGACCGACTGGTCGGTGCTCGATCGCTACCGCGGCGTCGCGCGGCGCGTGGCGAGCCAGGTGGAGATCTACCTCTCGCGGGGCTGTCCCTTCGACTGCGCCTTCTGCATGGAGAAGGCGAAGCGAGAGGTGAGCTGGCGCGGCTACTCGGTCGACCGCGCGCTCGCCGAGCTCGCGTCGCTGCACGCCTTCCTCGGGGTCGAGGGCTGGACGGTCTACTTCGCCGACGCGCTCTTCGGCATGCCCAAGGTGTGGCGGCGCGCGTTCCTCTCGAAGCTTGCAGAGTGCAACTTTCCGTCCCGGAAGAACTGGCTCCTCATCCGCGTCGACATGGTCGACGACGAGGATCTCCGGCTGTTCCAAGCCGCGAACTGCTCGCCCGGCTTCGGGCTCGAGTCGGGCGACCCCGGCATGCTCTCGATCATCCGAAAGGCCGGCCGGCTCCACGACTACCTCGACCGCATGCTCGCCGTGGCCGAGCGCGCGGCCGAGCTCGACGTGCCGTGGGGCGCGAACGTGATCGTCGGGCACCCGGGCGAGACGGAAGCCTCGCTGCGGAGCTCGGCCGCGTACATGCGTCGCCTCTTCCTCGGCCCCGCCCGCACTACGGGCTTCCTCTCGGTCGACCCCTTCCGCTACTACCCCGGCTCGCCGATCGACGACGAGCGCGGCCAATACGAGGCGAGGTTCGGCACCGTCGTGCACCGCCCCGAGTGGTGGCGCGACGGCGATCAGGCGTTCCTCTCCGAGTGGGTGGATCCCTCGAGGGAGCTCTCGTACCTGCGGCGCGACGCGCTCATGGAGTCCGAGTTCGCGCCCATCCTCCGCGAGCTGCCCGCGCGCTTCGACTACCGCGGGCCCTCGCGCCCGTACTTCCTGCGCGCCGTGCGCGGCCAGATCGACCAGTTCTCCCCGCGCACCCGCCTCGCGTTCCTCGACCGCTACTACGCGTGGATGAAGTACACCGGTCGGGGCCGCGCGGCGCTCGCCGAGCGCGCGGTCGACGCGCGCCTCGCGGCCCTCTGCGCCGACGCGCGGCGCGAGGAGCTCGATCGCTCCGAGGCGCGCCACGGCCCCTTCGAGCCCGCGATCCGCGAGGCGCTCGCCCACGTCCGCCGCGAGCTCCACGCGCCGCTCGACGCG
>CAZHGG010000406.1:0-6015 GCA_964531755.1 uncultured Polyangiaceae bacterium | reverse complement strand
GTCGCGCGCCATGCGCGCGAGCCGCTGCGACGCGCGGTCCGCGAGGCGCGGGTCGTGGGGCCGGGCGGTGGCGAGCACCACCGCGCGGAGGGACCGGAGCGGCTGCGCGAGGAACGTCAGGAGGTCGAGCGTCCCCAGGTCGGCGGCGTGCAGGTCCTCGAGGACCCACACCTGCAAGGTCTCCTTGGCCGCCCGCGCGAGCGCGGCCACCACGTCCTCCCAGAGCTGGAACGAGCCCGCGTCCGAGGGCCCGCCGGCGTCGCGCTCGACGCGGACGCCGAGGCCGCGCAGGCACGCGCGCACGGGGAAATAGGGCGGCGCGTCCGCGAACTCCCACGCGCGCCCGCGGGTCACCGCCGCGCCGCTCGCCTCCGCCTCGGCCGCGAGGAGCTCCACGAGCGCGCTCTTGCCGATCCGGCCTCGCCCGAGATCACCGCGAGCCGCCCGCGCCCTGCGCGCGCCGCGGCCATGTTGCCTCGGAGGGCCTCCAGGGCTGGGCCCCGGCCGTAGAGCGTCGTCCCCACCGGTACAGCATGGCCCCCGCGCCGCCGCGTTGGAAGGCGCAAGGTGCGCGCGCGCCGGCCCTCGGGGTATGCTGGAGGACGTGTCGAGGCTCCCCCTCTCGGTCCTGCTTGCCGCCCTCGGCGTGTTGGTCACGGGCTGCATGTCGCTCGACGACGCGCGGCAGGCGATGGTGGCCGAGATGGCGCCCGTGAACGCGGCGCTCTCCGCGCAGGCCTCGGCCCCGGCGTGCCGCCCGGGAGAGCACGCCGACTTCCTCGCGATCTCCGAGCAGACGCTGGTCGCCATGGCGCGCGGCACGGACGACTACGTCGCGGCCGGCGCCTCTGGGGTCGCGCCCGCGTGCGCGTCCACCTCGCTGGACGGTCCGGAGGTGCTCGCCTACGCGAACCGCTTCAACCCGAAGGGCAGTCGCGTGCAGGCTGCACGCAAATTGCGCAAGGCCCCGGGCTTCGCGGTGGCGGTCACCGACAGCGTCTCCTCGCCTGGCGCGCGCGGTGGCGGCCGCTCGGAGGGGAGCGTCGTGTACGTCTCCAGCGCCGGGAAGGTCGCGTGCCGCGCGCCGTGGGTCGCCGTGAACAGCGAGCACACGACCGTGCAGGTGACGCGCCTCGGCAAGCAGGTCATGCCCGCGAGCGACGCGGCGCGGGTGGCGGCCTGGGAGAGCGACCTGCGGAGCCAGACCTGCGAGGCGATCCGGAAGGGCCTCCCGCCCCGCGCGCGCTAGCCGGGCACGACGCAGCGCGCAACCATGCGTATGTTCAGTGAAATGCGCGCCTGGCCCCCGCGCCCACCATGACGGGGCAGTGACATTGGGCCCGTCACCGCGGTGGTAGGGTCCGCGCCCAATGTGCGCGCTGTCCGTTGATTTGCCCGTTTCCTTCGAAGCTCTCGAGGGTCGCCCATGACGCTCCCCGCGGTTGGGGCCTTCCGGCCCGGGGCGAGCCACGCGGCGGTGTTCGAGCCCCACGAGCTCGCGGCCGTCGCCGCGCGCGTGCGCGAGCCGGTGCACGTGGTGCACGACGTCGCCAGGGCGCGCCTCGGCCTCGGCGTCGCGTCGGGCGGCGAGGTGCTTCCCGCGCGCGACCTCGGCCCCTCCGATTTTCCGCTCGTGGCCACGCTGCCCGCCACCTACCCGGAGTGGCTCGGCGACCGCAGCTTCAACGAGGCGCACGGCGTGCGCTTCCCGTACGTGGCCGGCGAGATGGCGAACGGCATCGCTACGGCGCGCATGGTCGTCGCCATGGCCGAGGCCGGCATGCTGGGCTTCTTCGGCGCCGCGGGGCTCAGCTACGAGCGCGTGGAGCAGGGCCTCGACGCGATCACCGCGGCCCTCCCCGACGGCGCGCCATGGGGAGTGAACCTCATCCACTCGCCCGCCGAGCCGGAGCTCGAGGAGCGCGTCGCCGATCTCCTCATTCGCCGCGGCGTGCTGCGCATCTCCGCCTCCGCGTTCATGGAGCTCGCGCCCTCGGTGGTGCGGTGCGCGGCCGCGGGGCTGTCGCTCGACTCCGCGGGCCAGGTGGTGCGGCGTCACCACGTGTTCGCCAAGATCTCGCGCGCCGAGGTGGCCGCGCAGTTCATGTCTCCCCCGCCGGCCGCCATGCTGCGCGCGCTCGTCGCGGCCGGGAAGCTCACCCACGCCGAGGCCGAGCTCGCGTCGCGCCTGCCCGTGGCCGAGGACATCACGGTCGAGGCCGACAGCGGCGGCCACACCGACAACCAGACCCTCGTCGCCCTCTTTCCGCTCATCCTCTCGCTGCGCAACGAGCTCACGGCGAAGCACGGCTTCACCCGCGCCATCCGCGTGGGCGCGGCTGGCGGCCTCGGCACGCCGAGCGCGCTCGCCGCCGCCTTCGCGCTGGGCGCGGCGTACGTCGTCACGGGCACGGTCAACCAGAGCGCCGTCGAGGCCGGCCTCTCGGACGCGGGCAAGCGCATGCTCGCCGAGGCGGGCATCGCCGACGTCGCGATGGCGGCCGCCGCCGACATGTTCGAGCTCGGGGTGAAGCTCCAGGTGCTCAAGCGCGGCACCCTGTTCGCGTCGCGGGCGAACGCCCTCTACGAGATCTACCGCGCGCACGACAGCCTCGAGTCGCTCCCGGCCGACGTGCGGACCAAGGTCGAGACCCGCCTGCTCGGGGCGCCGCTCGACGCCGTGTGGCGCGAGACCGAGGCCTTCTGGGCGGGGCGCGATCCGGGCCAGCTCGCGCAGGCCGCGAGCGATCCCAAGCACCGCATGGCGCTCGTCTTCCGCTGGTACCTCGGCAAGTCGAGCCGCTGGGCCATCGAGGGCGATCCCGCTCGCCGCGCCGACTACCAAATCTGGTGCGGCCCCGCGATGGGCGCGTTCAATGGGTGGGTCAAGGGCTCGTTCCTCGAGGACCCCGCCGAGCGCACCGTCGTGCAGATCGCGCTGAACCTGCTCGAGGGCGCCGTCGTGGCCGCCCGGGCGCAGCACCTGCGCGCCTTCGGCGTGCCCGTGCCGAGCGAGTCGCTCGGGTTCCGCCCCCGCCGCCTTCGTCTGTAACTGTCCGAAGTTGCTCGTAGAAATAGATCAGGAAGACCCGTGAAGAAAGACCCCGCCGTGACCCACGACTCGTCCGCGAACCCCCGCATGACCCCGATCGCCGTCGTCGGCCTGGGCGCGCTCTTTCCCGGGTCCACGAACACGCTCGGGTTCTGGCGCGACATCGTCGAGGGGCGCGACCGGCTCACCGAGGTGCCGCGCACGCACTGGCTCCGCGACGACTACTTCGACCCGCGGCCCGGCACGCCGGACAAGGTCTACGCGACCCGCGGCGGCTTCATGCCCGCGATCGACTTCTCGCCGCTCGAGTTCGGCATGCCGCCCAACGCGGTCCCCTCGACCGACACGGCCCAGCTCCTCGCGCTCGTGGTCGCCAAGCAGTGCCTCTCCGAGGCGACGCGGGGCAAATACGAGTCGGTCGACCGCTCGCGGATGAGCGTGGTGCTCGGCGTCGCCTCGGCCACCGAGCTCGTCGCGCACATGTCGGGCCGGCTCCAGCGCCCGGTGTGGGAGCACGCGATGCGCGAGGCCGGGCTCGAGGAGGCCGAGGTCGCGCGCGTCAGCAAGGTGCTCGATGGGTGCTACGTGCCCTGGCAAGAGAGCACCTTCCCGGGCCTGCTCGGCAACGTGGTCGCGGGCCGCATCACGAACCGGCTCGATCTCGGCGGGACGAACGCCGTCGTCGACGCGGCCTGCGCCGGCTCGCTCGCGGCGCTCGCGATGTCGGTGAACGAGCTCGCCCTCGGACATTCCGATCTCGTCATCACGGGCGGCGTCGACGCCCTGAACGACATCCTCATGTACATGTGCTTCGCGCAGACCGGCGCGCTCTCGCTGAGCGGCGACTGTCGTCCGTTCTCCGACCAGTCGGACGGCACCATGCTGGGCGAGGGCATCGGCATGCTGGCGCTCCGGCGCCTTGAAGACGCGGAGCGCGACGGCGACGCGATCTACGCCGTGATCCGCGGCCTCGGCTCCTCGTCCGACGGGCGCGCCAAGAGCATCTACGCGCCCTCCGCGCAGGGCCAGACCCTCGCGCTCCGCAGGGCGTACGAGCGGGCAGGATACGGCCCGGAGACCGTGGGGCTCGTCGAGGCGCACGGCACCGGCACGGTCGCGGGCGACGCCGCCGAGTTCGAGGCGCTGCGCGAGGTGTTCGAGGAGGCCAAGGCGCCGCGCGGGGGCTGCGCGCTCGGCTCGGTCAAGGGCCAGCTCGGCCACACGAAGGCGGCCGCGGGCGCCGCGGGCATGATCAAGGCGGTGCTCGCGCTCCACCACAAGGTGCTGCCCCCGACCGTGAAGGTGCGCGCGCCGAACCCGAAGCTCGCCATCGACGAGACGCCGTTCTACCTGAACACCGAGGCGCGCCCGTGGGTCAGCGACGGCGCGACGCCGCGCCGCGCCTCCGTGAGCGCCCTCGGCTTCGGCGGCACGAACTTCCACGTCGCCCTCGAGGAGTACGTCGGCCCCTCGGAGCGCCCCGCCCGCATGCACACCTTCCCGTCCGAGCTCGTCGTCCTCGGCGCCGCCACCCCCGCCGCGCTCGCCGCGGCCTGCCGCGACGCCGTCGCCGCCTGCGCGCGCGAGGGCTCGCTCGCGCACGTCGCCAGGCGCACCCAGCTCGGGTTCGACGCCGCCTCTCCGGCGCGCGCGTCGATCGTCGCGAGCGACGAGGCCGACGCGCGCGAGAAGCTCGCGGCGGCCGCCGAGGCGATCGAGAAATGCGCCCAGGCGGGCGGCACGTCGTTCGTCTCTCCGCGTGGCATCACCTACGGCTTCGGCGCGCCCGAGGGGGAGGTCGCCTTTCTCTTCCCTGGTCAGGGCAGCCAATACGTTGGAATGGGCGCCGAGCTCGCGATGCGCTTCGACTGCGCTCGCGACGTGTGGGATCACGCCGCCGACGCCGTGCGCGGCGAGGACGGCCCGCTCACGGCGCGCGTCTACCCGGCCCCGGTGTTCACCGACGAGGCGCGCGCGTCGCTCGAGAAGCGCCTGACGGCGACCGAGTGGGCTCAGCCCGCCATCCTGGCTACGAGCGTCGCCACGCTGCGCCTGCTCGAGCGCCTCGGCCTCCGGCCGGCCGTCGTGGGTGGCCACAGCCTCGGCGAGATCACCGCCGGCGTCGCCGCGGGCGTGTTCGACGAGCCCGCGGGGCTCGCGGTGGCCCGCCGCCGCGGAGAGCTCATGGCGAAGGCCGGCGGCACCGCGGGGGCGATGACGGCCGCCGCGGCCGACCCGGCGACGGTCGCTCGCGCGATCGAGGGCGTCGACGTCGTGCTCGCCAACCACAACGGACCGCGGCAGGTGGTGCTCTCCGGCACGGTCGACGCCATCGAGCGCGCCGAGCGCGCCCTCGAGGCCGCGCAGATCACCGCGCGCCGCCTGCCCGTGGCCACGGCGTTCCACTCGCCGATGGTCGAGCCCTCGGTCGCGCCGTTCGCGGCGTTCCTCGCGGGCGTGCCCGGCGCCGCCCCGCGCGTGCCCTACTACGCGAACGCGACGGCCGCGCCGTACCCCAGCGACCACTCCACGGTGTGCGCGGAGCTCGCCGCGGCCATCGCGCGGCCCGTGCGGTTCGTCGAGCAGGTCGAGGCGATGTACGCCGCCGGGATCCGCACCTTCGTCGAGGTGGGGCCCGACTCGGTGCTCACCCGCCTCGTCGAGCGCTGCCTCGAGGGCCGACCGCACGCGGCGATCGCCACCGATCAGCGCGGAAAACATGGCGTGACGGCGCTGCTCTCGGCCCTCGGTCGCCTGTCGACGGCCGGCGTGCCCGTCCGCTTCGAGGCCCTCTGGGAGCGCGAGGCACTCCCCGACGATCCGGCCGCGAAGCCCGCGGCGAAGTTCAGCATCAAGCTCTCGGGCGCCAACCACGGCAAGCCCTACCCGCCGCCGGAAGGCGCGCCGCGTGCCCCGCGCCGCGCGCCCGCGCCGCCGAAGGTCCTGGCGCCCCCGCCTCCCGT
>CAZHGG010000405.1:0-6024 GCA_964531755.1 uncultured Polyangiaceae bacterium | reverse complement strand
ACGCCCTGCCCCGGGGCCGCGCGGGTCGATCCGACGTTGGCCGCGCCAAGCTGACCGGGGAGCTCGGTGCCCTCCTGCTCGCCGCCGAGCCTGCCGCCCTCCACGCTGGCGGCCGCCCCCTGCGCCCTCGCGCCGCGGCTCGGGTCGGCGGCGCTCGCCGCGCGCCGCTCCATGCGCTCGAGGTCGCCCTGCGCGAGGAACGTGAGCTCCATCGGCTCGCGCGACGAGCGCCGGTCCTCCTGGCTGCGGCGCTTCGACCCGCTCGCCACGCGCGGAGACTGGTCCGCGTCGAGGTGGCTCGGCAGGTCGGTCGTGAGCCGCAGCCGATCGTTCTGGTTGGCGAGGTGCTCGGCGCGCTCGCCCTTGCGCTCCCCGCCGGCGCCGACCCGCCCGTCGTCGACGTGCGCCACCGACACCCCGCCGCGCGGCGTCGGCGTCGCCCCGCGCGGATCGACCCGCTCGTCAGAGAGCTTCGTGCCCTCCGCAGCCGGCGAGAGCTCCAGCACGCCGACGTCGATCTGCCGGCCGTGCGCCTCGCGGCGGTCGAGCTCGCGCCGGGAGAGGCTCAGGATGGCGACCCAGGAGAGGAGGGCGACCGCCCCGGCGTGCGCCGCCAGCGACAAGAGGACGCTCACGCTCTGAATCCCCGGTGCGCGGCGCGGCGTGGTCACTCTCTTAACGCTAACCGACTTTCGGGGGCGCGCCAGCCGCCGCCGGAAAGGCCCGCCGGAGCCGGCGCTCGGCGTTCTCCGTCGTGAGGCGGGCGAGGGCCTCGAGCGACACGCCGCGCAGCTCCGCGACCCGGCGCGCCGTATGCACCAAGTGTGCGGGTTCACACACTTTTCCGCGAAATGGCGCCGGCGCGAGGTACGGGCTGTCGGTCTCCACGAGGACGCGGTCGTCGGGGGCCCACGCCGCCACGTCGTGGACGCTCGCGGCCGACTTGAACGTGACGATCCCCGAGAACGAGAGGTCGAAGCCGAGGTCGAGCGCCCGCGCGGCGAACGCGCGGTCCTCGCTGAAGCAGTGGATGATGCCGCCGACGTCACGCGCGCCCTCCGCCTCCAGCACGTCGAGGGTGTCGCCCGGCGCCGAGCGCGTGTGCACGACGATGGGCTTGCGGACGTCGCGCGCGAGCGCAATGAGGCGGGCGAACGTCGCGCGCTGGGCGTCGCGCGGCGAGCGGTCGTAGTGGTAGTCGAGGCCCACCTCGCCGACCGCGACGACCGACGGTCGCCGCGCGAGGCGCGCGAGCTCGCTGTAGAGCGCGTCGTCCAGCGAGGTCGCGTCGTGCGGGTGCACCCCCACCGTGGCCGCGACGTCCGGGCGCCCCTCTGCCCGCGCGGCGGACGCGTCGCTCCCCACGCCGATCGTCACGAAGCCGCGCACGCCCGCGCCGCGCGCCCGCGCGAGCACCTCGTCGGCGCCCGCTGGGAGGTACTGCGGATCGAGGTGGCAGTGCGTGTCGACGAGGCCGAGGTCCATGCCCTCTCTCTAGAACACGACGCCCGGTGACGCCCGAGTTTCGGCGGGGCGCGCGAGCGCGTAGGCTCGCCCCGTGCTGCCCGATCCGTCGCTCCTCGACCCCGCGGGGTGCCTCACGGCGGGGGCGTCGCTGCCCGCGCCGGCCGCCGGCTACGTGGTGCTCGGCCAAGAGAGCCCGCCGCCGTTCTCTCTCGCGGCTTTACGCTCCTACGCCGCCCGCTTCCTCGACGCCAAGGTGGGGCTCTCCGCGGAGAAGCGCGGGACGCCGCCCGAGCACGATCTCGCGTTCGTGCTCGTCCACCACGCGGGCGTCACCGGCACCGTCGCGGTCGAGGCGCGCCGCGTGACCCCCGGAGACATCGCGCTCGTCGCGCGCGCCGAGGCCGCGTGCCCGTCGGGGGGCCTCGCAGCGCTGGCGGCGCGGTGCACGCGCGTCTTCGTGGTGCACGCCGCCTCACCCGACGACCCGGCGGCGCTCCTCGTCGCGTGCCTGCTCGGCGGCACCTCGCTCGGCCCGATCGTCGACCTCACGGAGCCGCGCATCTTCGGCGTCAAGTCTGGCCGCGAGCGCCTCGCGCGCGCGCTCGAGGCGCCGCGAGGCTAGCGCGCCGTTCGCGCGAGCGCGGCTACGCGAACCGGCTCGCGGCGAGGCCCGCGCACGCCGCCGTGGCGCAGGCGTCGCAGTACCCGAAGTGCTTCGCGAGCCGGTCGAGCACGGCGCGCGCCTCGGCTTTGCGCGCGTCGTCGAGGCCGCTCCCCTCCTCTCGCACCAGCGCCACGACGTCGTGCACGAGGCGCACGATCACGGGCTTCTTCCCCGCGAACACGGTCTCGCGCATCTTCGCGATGCTGCCCGGGAACACCGTCTCGGGCTCGATCGCGGCGCCCGGGTGGTCGATCGCCCACGCGGCGATCGCGCCGATCACGTCGCGGCGCACGGTGCCGGGGTCCCCCTTCAGCGCGAGCAGCCGCTCGACCTCGCGCATCATGCCCTCGTCCGGCTCCTCGTACTCGCCGGTGAGCCGGTTGCGCAGGCGCTCCTTCTTCATCCAGACGCTCACGTGCTGGACGTAGCGCTCGAATAGCTCCTCGTAGCGGCCCTCTTCAATCACGCCGCTCGCCAGGTACATCTCTCGCTCCCAGGAGGAGAGCAGCCGCTCGCGGAGCTCGGCGACGAAGAGCTTCACGTCGTGATAGCCCCCGTCTATCGGGTCGAGCTCGAGCCAGTCGAACTCGCCCTTGCGCGCGCAGAGCGCCTCGATCTCGGTGAGCACGGCCAGCGGCGACAGGCACGGGTGCACCGGCGACTGCGCCGCGTCGAGGAGCACGACCCGCATCTCGCGCGGGCTCGCGCCGGTGCGGCCCTCGTAGTCGACGGCGTCCGCGGACTCCTCGTAGATGGCGCGGATCGACGAACGCACGAGCTTCGCCGTGTCCGCGTCGAGCCTCGCCGGCGCGACCCCGGTCGCGTACAGATCCAGCTTCTCGATCGCCGAGAGGCCCGCCGCCGCCGCGCCGAGCGGCC
The DNA here is from genome assembly GCA_964531755.1 of uncultured Polyangiaceae bacterium. Classification (GTDB taxonomy): domain Bacteria; phylum Myxococcota_A; class Polyangia; order Polyangiales; family Polyangiaceae; genus JAAFHV01. Next base: position 3,014 of record CAZHGG010000405.1, on the reverse strand, counting down.
CCGGGTGTCGCGCGGCTTCCGCCTTGCGCAGGCGCGTGAGCACGGCGAAGAGCGCGGCGACCTCGGTGGCGTGCGGCGCCACGTGCCGCCGCACCTGCGGCGCCACGTGCGCGTCGTAGATCTGCTGCTCGAGGAGGTAGCTCCGGAGGTAGGGCGTGCGCACGAGCTCGAGCCGGCCTCGGAAGCTCGCGAACTCTGGGTGTTCGCGGAACGCGTCGAGGTGGAGCTCGTTCGCGCTGCCGAGCATCACGCAGTTGAGCGTCACGTTCTGCTGCGTGAGCGCCACCTCCGACGTCTCGACGCTGAGCTGCAAGTACTTGAACGTGTCGAGCGGCCGCTTCAGCAGGTCGCTGAACTCGAGCACCCCGCCGGCCGCGTCGATGAGCTCCCCCTTGACCTCGTAGAGGGAGAGCGCCTGCAGCGACGCGGGCAGCGACGCGAGAGACCGATCGGCCGTCACCTGCCGCTCGACCGCGTCGACGCTCATCTGCGGGCCGATGGTCACCGCGCCCACGCGGTAGCGGTGGGAGATGAAGTAGCGCTCCACGCGCACGTGCTTGAGCACGTCGCGGTACGAGCCCTTGTAGCTCGCGAGCAGCGCGTCGAAGATCTGCTGGCTCTTGTGCGACAGGCGCCCGCGCGAGAACCACTCCGCGTAGGGCTCGGGCAGCCCCTCCGGGTAGGCGCGCGCGCCGAGCTCGCTCACGAGGCCGCGACGCTCCTCGATCGGCACGAGGAAGAGCGGGTGATCGCGGACCTCCACGAGCAGCTTCGCGTCGAGCTCCTCGTCGGCCAGGTGCGCGTAGCTGAGCACCGAGGACCCGTCCGCTCTGCCCCCGCCGAAGCCGAGCGCGCCGCGCGTCGAGCGCGAAGACGGGAAGACCCAGCTGTACGTGTAGATCGCGCCCTCGGGGAGGGTCGAGTAGTGCTCGAGCGCGCGCAGGACGCAGCCGGCCACGGTGCTCTTCGCCGAGCCGTTCGGGCCGTGGAGCAGCACGAGCCGGTTGGCTCGCCCCTCGCGCGCGAAGTTGCTGAGCGCCCGGTAGAGCTCCTCCTGCACGTGCTCTTGGCCCACGAGGCCCGCACGGCGGGAGCCCACGCTCGCGTCCTCGAACGGGAGGTCGAAGAGGTTCCACCGCGTCTGCTCGCCCCACGGGCGCAACACCTGCGTGGTGCCGTAGTGGTCGAAGGCGTCGCGCACGTAGCGGCTCGCGTCGCGCGCGTAACGCACCGGGTTCGACGCGAAGAGCTCCAAGTACTCGTCGAAGGAGAGCACCCAGCGACCCTCGACGTAGCGGTTGTGGACGCTCGCCGCCACCTTCGCCAGCTCGGCCGCGGCCACGCCGTTCTTCATGCCGAGAAGGTACGGCACGGCCCCACGCCCACCAAAGGAAAAGCGCGACCCGAGCTGGGCCGCGCGCTCCTGAGAAACACGCGCGCGTGGGCCGCGCGCGTGGGCATGTGTCGGGCTAGAACGTGACCGGCGCCTTGAAGGGCTCGCAGCTCTCCTTCGAGCACATCGCGCCCTTCAGCTCGCACGACCCGCTCCCGCCGGAGGCCCGCGCCGCCGTGTCCGTGAGGTCGAACTTGGTGATGACGTTGGCGCCGCAGGTGAGCTTCCACGGGAAGGCCTTGTTGATGTGCCAGTCCCCTACGGGGGTCACCGTGAGGGAGCCGCCCGAGGTGGCGACGGCGTAGTGCTCGCCACCCGCGCTGGCCCCAGCGGCGACGAGGAGGCCGGCCACTGCACACGCGGTCCCAAGGATCTTCGACAGGCGCATCTCTCTTGTCTCCTTCGCCTCGCGGGGAGGCCTTTTCGTTCTTCTCAGCGTCCCCTCGCGGGGTCGCAGGGTCAAGTCAGCAGCGGGTCAGCAGGCCCACCCGAGATTAGAGCAAAGACGGGGCCAATCGGGCGTCGGGTGGTGGGGAGCCCCCAAAACCTACGCCGCAGGCGGTGTGACGGGCGTCGGCGCCGAGCTATTCACCGAGCCCTGGGCAGGCCGACGACGAGCGCCCAAATAGGTGCGAGACCCTCGCACCTCCGCCTCCGTGAACGCGGCGCGCGCGTGGATCGTCCGGGCCCCGGGTGGGCTGCGCGGGGCTCAGCTCAGCGCGCGTAGAGCTCGAGCACCGGGGCCGGCGCACCCCCGCGCGACGGCGCCAGGGCCACGTACAGAGGGGAGGCGGGGTCCTCGGTGACCGCGACGGCGATCCCTTGGGCCCGCCCCCGGTGCGCCCACGCCGCCACGAGCGCGCGCACGTCGACGCGGATGACGTCGCCCGCGGCGGGCAGCACGCGCGTCTCGGGCGTCTCCACGTCGACGAGGCGCGGCGCGCGCGAGGCCGAGAGCGTGCTCGGCTCCCAGTCGTCCTGGATGGCGCGCGCGCGGAGGCGCACGGGTCCCACCGGCGGGTCGATGTCCGGAGCGCGCCGGAGGACGACGTACGCCTCCACGAGGTCGGTCGGGACGACGACGTCGGTGAAGCGCAGGAGCAGCACGCCCCGCGAGGCGCCGCCGAGGCCCACGGTCACGGGGGTACCGCCGCCCTCGCGGGTCTCGGGCGTGAGCCACGCCACGTCGGTCGCCGCGACCACCCGCCGCTTCACGAGCGGCGACCCCGCGTCGTCGACCTCGAGGAGCCGCACGGTCTCCTTGGCCGGCACGCACCGCCCGGTCACGCACGCGCGGCCCGACCCGCACGGGTCATCGTTGGCGCACAGGCGATCGGGCGGCACGCACGCGAGCGCGGTGAGCCCGGGCCACGCTGCCAGGGCGATGACGACGGCGGTGGGGACCCTCGGGCGCACTGGGCCAAGATAGTCGCTTCCCCTTGGCCGCGCGAGCCCATCCACGACGGCGCGATTCGCGCGGCCGCGTGGCATAGGCACGCCGCTCGCCGGCGGCTCGCTTGCATGTTCGCGCCGTACTCCCTTCCGTCGCGAGGCATAGGCACGCCGCTCGCCGCCGGCTCGCTTGCATGTTCGCGCATTCCGCCAGCGGCGCCGTCCCGCA
>CAZHGG010000404.1:0-6028 GCA_964531755.1 uncultured Polyangiaceae bacterium | reverse complement strand
CCCCGCACGCGCAGGTGCCCCCGAGCCGCGGGACCGCGCCCACCCCACACGCGGCCGCCCCACCGAACCCCATCGACGACGCGCCGCCGCGCTCCGCGCCGCCCCGCGCCATCCTGTTCCCGCTGGTGTCGGTGGTCGCCGCGGACGGCGAGGTGCGCGCCTCCGAGCGCGCCTTCGTCGACGCCGTCCTGGCGACGGAGGGGATGGCGCCCCTCCAGGACGACGAGTTCCGGGTCTACACGCCGGCGGAGGCCGCGCGCTACGTGCCGCGCGAGCGGCGGGAGAAGATCGTAGAGCTCATGTGCGAGCTGGCCACGGTGGATGGCCTCGGGGACGAGGCCGAGCTCCGGGTGGTGCGCGCCTACGCGTCGGCGTGGCGCATCCCGGAGGAGAAGGTGGAGACCTGGCTCTGGGGCTACGAGCACGCCCAGGCCTCCGCCGGGCGCCAGTTTTGGCTTCGGATACGACGCTTCTTGCTCTCTTCCCGATGGGAGAAACCCGACCCTTGAACGCCATGCCTCCCCAAGTCGCGCCCGCGAGCCCGGCCTTCGACGCCTCTCATCTCCAGCAGCAGTTCCGCGCCGTCATGGGCTCGATGCGCTCGGTCATCCTCGGCAAGGACGACGTCATCGCGCGCGTGCTCTGGTGCGTCGCCGCGAGCGGCCACGTGCTGTTCCGCGACGTGCCCGGCGTGGGCAAGACCGTGCTCGCGCGCGCGTTCGCCGCGAGCGTCGCCGCGAAGTTCAAGCGCATCCAGTTCACGCCCGATCTGCTGCCGATGGACGTGTCGGGCGCGAACATCTTCGACATGCGCCAGAAGACCTTCACGTTCCAGCCGGGCCCGGTGTTCACGAACGTGCTCCTGGGCGACGAGATCAACCGCGCGCCGCCGAAGACCCAGTCCGCGCTGCTCGAGGTCATGGAAGAGCGGCAGGTCACGGTCGAGGGCACGACCCACAAGCTCGAGGCCCCGTTCATCACGATCGCGACGAGGAACCCGCTGGACGACGAGGGCACGTACCCGCTCCCCGCCGCGCAGCTCGACCGCTTCATGATGATGCTCTCGGTCGGGTACCCCGACGAGCTCGCGGAGACGAAGATGCTCGAGGTCCACCTCGGCGCCACCGCGGCGCTCTCCGAGGTGACCCCGGTCGTCACGAAGGAGGACGTCCTCGTGTGGCAGCAGACCGTCCCCAAGATCTACGTGTCGCCCGAGATCCGCCGGTACCTCGTCGCCATCATGCGCGCGCTGCGCTCGGACCACCGCAACCTCCGCTCGGTGTCGCCCCGGTCGACGCTGCTGCTCGCGCGCGCCTGCCAGGCGCGGGCGCTCTTCGAAGGGCGCGCCTTCGTCGCCGTGGAGGACGTGAAGGTGCTCGCCCCCGACGTGCTCGGCCACCGCGTGCTCACCGCGGACTCCCAGGTGGGGCGTGAGTTCGTGGCGCAGTGCACCGAGCGGGTGCCGGCGCCCGCATGACCTTCCTCAAGCTGCTCCGCGCCGGGTTCCACGGCCTCCTCCTGTTCCTCCTCCCGTGGGGCGTGGGCGGCCTCGCCTCGATGGTGTTCGACACGAACGAGGTGCAGGAGTCGGGCGGCGAATTCGCTACTTATTTCGCTTACTTGACCATCCCCCTCTTCTTCGCCCAGCTCGTGGGGATCTCGGTCAAGGTGGGGCGCGAGCGGCGCGCCCTGCGCGTCGCCGGCAAGGCGCCCTTCGCCGCGCTCGTCGAGGCCCTCGATCGGCACGTGCGCGTGATGACCGCGCGCGGCATCTCGCTCGCCGTCACGTCGCTCATCGCCGTGGGGCTCGCGCTCTCCGCCAAGTGGGCTCAGCTCGGCGTCCTCGCCGTCGCCGGCTTGGGCCTGAACTACCTCTTCGCGACGGCGGCGACGCTCGTGTCCGCGTTCAGCGTGCGCGCCTTCGACGACCGCGTGAAGCGCGGCCGCGGCTCGATCGAGCGCGAGCTCGCGCCGGCGGTCGTCGACGCGGGTGACGCGGTGGTCGAACGCTTCACGCTCGCCCGCATCCCCGTGCCGCCGGGCTTTCGCCTCCACATCGAGGAGACGCTCCCGCGCAGGCTCGGGGGCGACACGCGCTTCGCGCTCGATCGCTCGGTCTCCCGCACGGACACGACGGTGTCGGCCCCGCTGCCGCGCACGCCGCGCGGGGTCTACGAGCTCGGGCCCGCCGAGATTTGGTACGAGGACGTGCTGGGCCTCACGCGCGTGAGGGTCGCCTCGCGGGCCGTGGCGAGCCTGCGCGCGCTGCCGCGCCTGCGCCCGCTCCAGCTCGAGAAGAAGCCGCGCTCCCTCGCGAAGGCCGAGGGCTCCCTCAGCATGCTCTCGCGCAGGCCGACGGAGGAGCACTACGGCGTGCGCGCGTACCTGCCGGGTGACGACCTCCGCCGTGTGCACTGGAAGCTCAGCGTCAACACCGGCCAGCTCCAGGTGCGCGTGCCCGAGTCCGTGCCCTACGCGCCGCGCAAGGTGCTGCTCGTGCTCGACAGCTACCTGCCCGAAGCGGACGGCGCGCGCGAGGAGCACCTCGAGGCGCTGCTCGACCTGCTCGTCGAGGGCTGGATCGCGCTCGCACACACGCTCGCCAAGCGAGGCGAGAAGGTGAGCCTCGCTGTCGCCGCGCGCGGCCCCGGCGGCACCCTCCAGCTGCACGAGATGGTCGCGAAGCGGGGCGAGGAGCGCAAATGGCGCGCGCTCGGCGCCGACGTCGCCTGGCAAAACCGCTACCCGCTCGACGCCTTCCCGCGCCCGGGCGGCGACATGTCGGCCATCTTCCTCAGCGCCGGGTTCGGCCCCGCCGCGCAGGCCATCGGCCCGGGCGCGAGCGTGGTTTACGCCGATCCGGCCGTGATCGATCCCCTCGAGATCATGGCCACGCAGAAGGAGCTGAGCGCCCTCGGCAAGCTGCTCTTCTTCAAGTACCCCGTCGGCGCCGACGACAACCGCACCGACCTGCTCGGGCTCTTCAAGGGCAAGCCCTCGCCGCACGTCGCGGCGGCGCGCGCCGCGGAGGGCGCTCGGTACGCCACTCAGCTCTCCCACGCGCGCGGCGCCCACGTGCTGCGGCTCCGTCGCGCCGGCCCGAACCTCGCCCTGGAGGGGACATGACCACGCCCGTCGGCCGCTGGCACCCGTCGTTCGTCGAGTCGGTGAAGCTCGCGTGGCGGCCGCTCGTGGCCTACCTCGTGTTCTCGGTGCTGGGCTTCGGCGCCTTCTTCCTCACGATCCTCGCGTACGAGCGCGGCGACGCGCTCGAGGTCTTCGGCGCCGTGCTCGCGGGCCTCGCCGGCCTCGTGACCGGGCAGTTCATCGCGCTGCTCCGCTTTCGCACGATCCCGGTGCTCATCGCCGGCTTCTTCCTGATCTGGGTCGGCGTGTACGTCGGCGTCATGGGGCACGTCGATCTGCCGAAGGTGCTCATCATCGGGATCTTCTTCTTCTGCTTCGCCCTCCCGAGCGGGATGCTCTCGCTGCACCACAGGTTCGAGCTGCTCGGCGCGTTCTGGCCGTCGGTCGGGTGGATCGGCGCGGTGATGATCATCCTCAACAACGAGGGCCGGGTCACCAAGTGGGAGGAGAGCAAGGTCAGCGCCTGGATGCCCGTGCCGCTGCTCTTGCTCGGGGGCTTCCTCGTGGGGCTGCTCTTCTTCATGGCCTCGAAGCAGGCCATGCGCGTGTCCATCTGGGAGTCGCTCTCGGGCGCGACCGAGCGGCGCGTCCAGCGGAAGGCGGCGGTCTCGGCGCTGCCGAGGAAGAACATCCTGCCGCTGCTGGGCGCCGCGCTCCTGGTGTTCGCGTTCACGGCGGTGCTCGCGCCGTACCTGTGGCGCACCGGCAAGGGCGACCACAAGAGCAAGCACGCCGGAAAGCCCACCGAGGAGCCCAGCGAGCCGAACGAGCCGAGAGACAGCCCGTCGCGGCGGAGGGGCCCGCAGTTCGACGAGGAGGCCATCCGTCAGGCGATGCAGCGCGCCGCCAGCTCCGCGAAATCCGCCGCGCAGACGCTCTGGCCGCTGCTGCTCCTCGCGCTCTTCTACCGGCCGGTGAAGCGCGCCATGCTCACGAGCCACCTCGTGACCCCGATCTTCCCCACCCCGCCGAGCGAGCGCATCGAGAACCTGTGGGAGTACGTGCGCATAGCGGCGGAAGACGCGGGCACCCTCCCGCTCGCGTCCGACTCCGTGGAGCAGTTCGTCGAGCGCGCGGTCGCTCCGCCGAGCCCACCCGACCCCGAGGGCACCGCCGGGGCCGCCGCGGCGCCGACCGCGCCGTCGGGCGCGCCGGGGCTCCCGCCCGACTCGCCGCTCGCCGAGGCCGCCCGCATTTACGTGCGCACGCGCTATGGCTTCGTGGTCGCCCCCGGCGACGCCCTCGGCATGAAGCGCGCGGCCGTGCCGGCGGCGAAGGCCCTGCGCGTCCGCATGAACGCGTGGGACCACGTGAAGGCGTGGTGGCGACCGCTGTCGTAGAGCGGCCGGGCGCTCAGGGGCCGAGCACGAGCTCGGTGACGAAGTTGCGGAGCACCGACACGCCCGCGGGGGTGTCGCGCGCCTCCGCGAGCATGGCGTCGGCGTCGAGTCCCTCGGCCTCGATGAGGTGACGCCGCAGCGTGACCCACTCGCGCATGGCGTCGCCGTCGATCTCGGGGTGAAACTGCACCGCACGCACGCGCGGACGCTCGGCGAGGGCGAAGGCGGCGTGGGGCTCGAGCGCGGTCGTGGCGAGCACCCGCGCGCCCTCGGGGAGGCGCGCGACCGTGTCGACGTGCGTGGTGTTCACGGCGAACTCCTCGCCGAGCCCCGCGAAGAGCGGATCGTCGCCCAGGCGGCGCGCGACGCGCGTGCCCATCTCGCGACCTCGCGGGTTCTGGGTGACCTGCCCGCCGAGCGCCTGGGCGAGGATCTGGTGGCCGAAGCACACCCCGAGGACCGGGGCCCCGACCGCAACGCACTCGCGGAGGTACGCCTCGTAGCGCAGCATCCACGGCGCGCGCTCGGTGACGCTGTGGCTCGAGCCGGTCAGGATGAAGCCCGCCGCGGCGCGCGGATCGGTGAGCGGCGCGTCGCCGCGGACGTCGTGCTCGGCCCAGGCGTGCGGCCAGGCGTCCCCGATGTGCGCGCGAAACCAGCCGAGGTACTCCCCTCGGCGCGCGGCGATGGTGGGAGGCACGTCACCGGAGCGGAGGACGACGAGGGGGCCCATGCGGCCCGTGTAGCATTTCCCGACGGGGCGGGGCCGCGCAACCCGCGCTCGACCGCCCAGCTTGAAAGACCCTGGGCGGCGTGGGATCCTGGGGTAGTCGGGCCTGGAGCTCCGCCCGCGACCGCGCCAGGGAGCGCACCCGTAGGAATGACAGGATGACCAACGACGACAAGGCCGCGTCCGAGCGCCCGACCGCGACCGGTGACGGGCCCGCGAGCGCCTCGACGCCGCCCGACACGGCGGGGACAAGCGGGCAGCTCTTCCTGCCCCTCGACGACTTCCTCACCCGCGACCGCCCCCCGCGCATCGGTCGGCAGGAGCGTGTATTCTGCAACCGAAACCTGCGGCTCGGGCACATCGCCTGGGTCGGGTTCGACATGGACTACACGCTCGCGATCTACAACCAGGCCGAGATGGACCGCCTGTCGATCGAGGCGACCATCACGAAGCTCATCGCGCGCGGGTACCCCGAGTTCATCCAGAGCGTGCAGGTGCCCACCGACTTCGCGGTGCGCGGGCTGCTCATCGACAAGCGGTTCGGGCACGTCCTGAAAATGGACCGCTACAAGAACGTCAGCAAGGGCTTCCACGGCTTCCGCGAGCTCTCGCGTGACGAGATCCGCGCGCTCTACCACTCGAAGAAGATCCGCCCGGCGACGCCGCGTTACCACTGGATCGACACGCTCTACGCGCTGAGCGAGGCGGTGACCTACGCGTCGCTCGTGCAGGCCCTCGAGGACCGCGGCTTCGCGATCGACTACGCGAAGCTCTTCACCGACATCCGCGAGTGCATCGACGAGGCGCACCG
>CAZHGG010000403.1:0-6042 GCA_964531755.1 uncultured Polyangiaceae bacterium | reverse complement strand
GAAGGCAAGGCGAAGAACCGCCGGGTCGAGTTCACGCTCATCCCGTGACGCGAGCCGCCCACCGGGCGCCGCGCGCGCCCCGGCGTGGGAGGCCGTGCCGACGGCGCGCTAGCGAGGCGCGCCGCCCGCGCGCGGCCGCGTGAACACGAAGAACAGCGCGAGGGAGAGCACCACGGCCACGACGCACGCCGCGGTGGCGCTCGTCGGGAGGGTGGCGTCGTCATGGCGCATGAGGAGGGCGCCGACGCCCACAGCGGACGCCCCGAACCGGAGCGCGAGCGCGGGCCAGACGCTGCCGGAGGCGCCGCGGAGGTGGCTCGCGATCGCGGCGAAGGCGAGGCCAGAGAAGAGCGCGTGGGCGCTGGGCGGGAAGACCGCGAGCACCGTCACGACGAACACCACGGTGCCCCGCGGCTTGTCGCGCTCCAGCGCCCCGAACACCGCGCCCCGATAGAAGAGCTCGCCCAGGAGCGGACCGAACACCGCAAAGAGCGAGAGGAGGATCCGCTGCCGGAGCGTGTCGGTGGCGAGGTACTCCCGGAGCTCCTCGTCGAGCGGGAAGCGCTCGGCGACGCGGGCGTCGAGGTGGGCGAGCGGGAACACGAGCCCGGCGCCCGCGACCAGCGCGAGGACGACGAGGACGGCGGGCACCCGGCGCAGCCCCACGAGCTCGGAGAGCTCGACGGTCGGCGAGTGCACCCGCGCCATCGCGAAGAGCAGGGTGAGCGTCGCCGCCGCGGTCGCCAGCAGCTCGGTGCCCACGTCGAGCGCACCCCCGGGGCGCAGGCTCGACGCGATCACCGCGATGAGCGCCGTGAGCCCCGACAGGCCGAAGGTCCACCCGAGCGCGCCCAGGTACGAGAGCGGCGCGCCCGAGGCCTCGCCGCGCTCGTCGTCGCCGTCATCGTCGTCGGGGATCATCCTCGCACCGCCGGCGCGAGGCCGCTGAGCTGCGCGGGCACGCCTCGCTTGATGACCGTCCGCGCGAGCCTCGGGTCGAGGGCGGGGTGGTCGGTGGTGAAGTGCAGCCCGCGGCTCTCCTTGCGGACCTGCGCGCAGCCGACGATGAGCTGCGCGACGGTCGCGATGTTGCGCAGCTCGAGCAGGTCGCGCGTGACGAAGTACTGCCAGTAGTACTCGGTGATCTCCTCCTGAAGGAGCGCGATGCGCCGGGCCGCGCGGCGGAGGCGGCGGTCGCTGCGGACGATGCCGACGTAGTTCCACATGAGCCGCCGGAGCTCGTCCCAGTTCTGCGTGATGATGACGCCCTCGTCGCTCGTGCCGGCTTGACCCACGTCCCAGTCGGGCACCTCCGGGAACGGGCGCGCCGTCGAGCCGGCCCGCTCCGCCGCGAGCGCGCGCGCGGCGCGGTGGGCGAACACGACCCCCTCGAGCAAGGAGTTGGACGCGAGGCGGTTCGCCCCGTGCAGCCCGGTGTGCGCGCACTCCCCCAGGGCCCACAGCCCGGGGATCGTGGTGCGGCCCTCGAGGTCGGTCGACACGCCGCCGCACATGTAGTGCGCGGCGGGCACCACCGGGATGGGCTCCTTCGCGATGTCGATCCCGAACTTGAGGCACTCGGCGTGGATGCCCGGGAAGCGCTCGCGGACGAAGCCAGCGGGCTTGTGGGTGATGTCGAGCCAGACATGGTCGGCGCCGGAGCGCTTCATCTCGTGGTCGATCGCGCGGGCGACGATGTCGCGGGGCGCGAGCTCGAGGCGCTCGTCGTACTCGCGCATGAACGGCGTGCCGTCGAGCCTGCGGAGCACGGCGCCCTCCCCCCGCAGCGCCTCGCTGATGAGGAAGCTCTTGGCGCGCGGGTGGTAGAGGCACGTGGGGTGAAACTGGTAAAATTCCATGTTGGCCACCTCCGCACCGGCGCGGAAGGCCATCGCCACGCCGTCGCCTGTCGCGACGTCGGGGTTCGACGTGTAGAGGTAGACCTTGCCGGCGCCGCCGGAGGCGAGCACCGTGTGCCGCGCGAGGAGCGTGAGGACCTTGCCCGCCGCGACGTCGAGCACGTACGCGCCGGCGCACACCTCGGGGCCGCCGAACTTGGCGAGCGTGATGAGGTCGACGGCCATCGTCTCCTCGAGCACGCGGATGTTGGGCCTCGCCCGCACGGCCTCGAGGAGCGCCCGCTCGATCTCGCGGCCGGTCATGTCCCCGGCGTGGGCGATGCGCCGCGCCGAGTGCCCGCCCTCGAGGTGCAGATCGTACTCCGAGTCCGCGGCGGCGGCTGCGCTCGGCGCCGCTTCCCCCGCCGCGTCGGCCCCCACGCCGTGGGCGCCCGCCCGATCGAAGCGCGTGCCGAGCTCGTCGAGCATGCGGATGCGGTCCGGGCCCTCCTTCACGCAGATCTCGACGACCCGCTCGTGAGAGAGCCCCGCGCCCGCCACGAGGGTGTCCTGGATGTGCGCGTCGAAGCTGTCGCCCGCGGCGAGCACCGCCGCGATGCCGCCCTGCGCCCACTTGGTGTTCGAGTCGTCGGCCGCGCGCTTCGTGACGATGGTCACCTCGCCGAGCTCGGACGCCTCGAGGGCGAACGAGAGCCCGGCGATGCCGCTGCCGATGACCAGGAAATCGCAGGTGAGGGCCATGGCGCGGAGTGTAGGACAGCGCGCGCGCGAACGTCGCAGAAAGCCGTGTCCCCGGTTGACACAGCCGCGCGGTTCCCCTACCAACTGAACCGCCATTCATTGCCGCCATTCATTGCTCGGCGGCGGGCCATGCGAAGGAGCCGATCTTGAAGATTCTCGTTCCGCTCAAGCGAGTCGCCGACCCCGACAACGCGAACAAAGTGAAGGTCAACGCCGGGAAGCTGGTCACCACCGGGCTCGAGTGGAAGCCGAACCCGTTCGACGAGTACGCCGTCGAGACCGCGCTCCGGCTCACCGAGAACGGCACGAGCCCGAAGGCCCGCCAGGGCGAGGTCGTCGTCGTCACCTTCGGCCCGAAGGAGTGCGACACGACGCTCCGCGCGATGCTGGGCACCGGCGCAGACCGAGCCATCCGCGTCGACACGGGCGACGAGGCGATCGACGGCGACGTCGTCGCGCGCGCGCTGAAGGCGCTCGTCGAGAAGGAGAAGCCTGACCTCGTGCTCTGCGGCAAGCAGGCCGTCGACGGCGACTCGAGCCAGGTCCCCCAGCAGCTCGCCGAGTACCTCGGCTGGCCCCAGGCCACCTTCGCGGGCTCCATCAAGAGCGAGGGCGACAAGGCGCTCCTCGTCGGCCGCGAGGTCGACGGCGGCACCATCAAGCTGCGCGTCGAGCTGCCCGCCGTCGTGTCGGTCGACCTCCGCATCGTGGCGCCCAAGAGCGTCCAGTCGGTCCACACGCCCGCCACTCACGCCTACCCCGACGGCGTGCGCTTCGCGGCGCTCATGGCGATCATGGCGGCGAAGAAGAAGCCGCTCGCGGAGATGAAGCTCTCCGACCTCACGTCGGACGCAGCGCTCAAGATCCAGTACCTCGACTACGAGCTGCCGCCGGCTCGGAAGGCCGGCGTGAAGGTCAAGGACGTCGCCGAGCTCGTGAGCAAGCTGAAGACCGAGGCGAAGGTCGTCTGAGCGCGCCGCTCGCGACCCCGCCCGCGCCCCGCTTGGCGGATGGCGCCATGATTTCAAACACTTTTTCGCCCTCTGAGGTCACGCCATGAGCAACGTTCTCGTCGTCGCCGAGCTCGCCGACGGCAAGGTCCGCAAGTCCACCCACTCCGCCATCACGTTCGCCCGGCAGGCGACCAGCGGCGGCGGCTCCTTCTCCCTCCTGCTCCTCGGCGCCGGCGCCAAGGCCGCCGCCGCGGAGATGACCGCGTTCGGCGCGGCCAAGGTCCTCGTCGGCGACGACGCGGCCCTCAAGGACGGCGTCTGCGAGCGCGTCGCGCCCAGCGTCGCCGCGACGGCCATCGCCGGGAACTTCGACGTCGTCGTCGTGACGGCGAGCTCGTTCGGCAAGGACGTGGCGCCGCGCGTCGCGGCGAAGCTGTCGGCCGGGTACGCCTCCGACATCTCCAGCGTGAAGGCCGACGGCGGCAAGCTCACGTACCGCCGCCCCGTCTTCGCCGGCAACGCCTACGCGAACTGCCAGCTCACCACCAAGGTGCAGGTCGTGAGCGTGCGCCAGAGCGAGTTCGCCGCCGCGGAGCCCTCCGGCGGCGCGAGCCCCGTCGAGGACATCGCCGTGGCCGCCGCGGATCCCGCGGCCGCGAAGATCCAGTACCTCGGCATCGACGCCGCGAAGAGCGAGCGGCCCGACCTCGGCGAGGCGCGTGTGATCGTCTCCGGCGGCCGCGCGCTGAAGGAGAAGTTCGCCGACGTGCTCGACCCGCTCGCCAACCAGCTCGGCGCCGCCATCGGCGCGAGCCGCGCGGCGTGCGACGCGGGCTACGCGCCCGCCGAGCTCCAGGTGGGGCAGACCGGGCGCGTGGTGGCCCCTGCCCTCTACCTGGCGATCGGCATCTCGGGCGCGATCCAGCACCTCGCCGGCATGAAGGGCTCGAAGACGATCGTCGCGATCAACAAGGACCCGGAGGCGCCCATCTTCCAGGTCGCCGACTACGGCCTTGTGCAGGACCTGTTCGTGGCGGTGCCCGCGCTGGTCGCAGAGCTGAAGTCACAGTCCTGAGGTCGGACTCGTCATCGGAGGCCTCCTCCGCCCGCCACCTCCTGGCCTTGGGTCCCAAGCCCAAAACAGGCCTGCGGCGGGCGCTCGAAGACGGCCCTGCGCGCGCGCAGGGCCGTCGCCATTTCGGGGCCAGGCGAGGCGCGCCGCCACCGTCCTCGCGCGCGCGCTCGGCCTATCGTCGGCGCGTAACCTCGTGTAGACGGGAGGGGTGAGCTACCTCGTCCTGGCGCGAAAGTACCGGCCGCAGTCGTTCGACGATCTCGTCGGCCAGGCGCACGTCGCGAAGACGCTGGCGAACGCGATCGCGCTCGATCGCGTGGCGCACGCCTTCCTCTTCACCGGGGTGCGTGGCGTCGGCAAGACCACGAGCGCGCGCCTGCTCGCCAAGTGCCTGAACTGCCTCGGCGCCGACGGCTCCGCCAAGGGCCCGACGGCGACGCCTTGCCAAGTGTGCTCCGCGTGCGAGGAGATCGCGAAGGGCGTCGACATGGACGTCCAAGAGATCGACGCCGCGAGCTACAACGGCGTGGACGAGGTGCGCCGCCTCCAGGAGGGCATGGGCTTCCGGCCGGCGCGCGATCGGTACAAGATCTACATCGTCGACGAGGTGCACATGCTCTCGAACGCGGCGTGGAACGCGTTCCTGAAGACCCTCGAGGAGCCGCCGCCCCACGTGAAGTTCATCTTCGCGACGACCGAGGTCCACAAGGTGCCGGTGACGATCCTGTCGCGGTGCCAGCGCTACGACTTCAAGCTCATCCCCACGTCGGTGGTGCACGAGCGCCTCGCGGAGGTGCTGTCGAAGGAGGGCGTCACCGCCGAGCCGGCCGCGCTCACCGTGCTCGCACGGGAGGCCGCGGGCTCCATGCGCGACGCGATGAGCCTGCTCGATCAGGTGCTCGCGTACGGCGGCGAGAGCCTCACGCGGGAGACCGTGACGCGGGTCCTCGGCGTCGCCTCGCGCGAGGTGCTCCACGAGCTCGCGCGGGCGCTCGTGGCCGGCACCGACGGCGGGCCGCTGCTCGACGTCGTCGATCGCGTCTCCGAGCAGGGCTTCGATCTTGTGCACTTTGCACGCGATTTCTTGCGCCACCTGCGCGACCTCGTGGTGGCGAAGGCGAACGAGGGCGCGGCCGACCCGGCGTGGACGCGCCTGCTCGACCTCGCCGACGACGAGCGCGCCGAGGTGATCGCGCTCGCCGCGACCACCACCCAGGACGACCTCGTGCGCCTCTACCAGGGGTTCTCGCGGAGCTTCGACGACATCGGCCGCAGCGCGCACCCCCGGGCTGCGCTCGAGGTGGCGCTCGTGCGCCTCGGCCGGCGCCCCGCCCTGCTGCCGCTCGACGAGCTGCTCGCGCGCCTCGGCGAGCTGGAGCGCCGGCTCACGGGCGGCTCCCCCGGACCAGGCCCC
>CAZHGG010000402.1:0-6043 GCA_964531755.1 uncultured Polyangiaceae bacterium | reverse complement strand
GCCGCCGGTCTCCCGGCCGCCCGCGGGCATGGTCGCCGTGGGCCCCGGTGAGCTCAAGCTCATCGATCCGCCCAAGTCTCAGCAGGCGCCCGAGCACGTGCGACGGTTCTTCCTGGACCGGGCCCCGGTCACGAACGCCCACTTCCTCACCTTCGCGCGCGCCGAACGGCGCTGGCAGCGCGGCGTGCCGCCGCGGCTCCTCGCGGACGCGAGCTACCTCGCTCACTGGGAGAACGCGGTCACGCTCGGGCCCGACGCCCCCCCGGACGCCCCGGTCGTGCGCGTGAGCTGGTTTTCCGCGAAGGCCTACTGCGAGGCCCGCGGCGCGCGGCTCCCCACGGAGTCGGAGTGGGAGTTCGCGGCGCGCGCGAGCGAGACCTCACCCGCCCCTGCCGCGGACCCGGGTCGCGAGCGCCTCATCCTCGCGTGGTATGGACAGCCCACGCCGGCGCGGCTCGGCCCCGTCATGCGGGGCAAGGCGAACTTCTGGGGAGTCCACGATCTGCACGGCCTCATTTGGGAGTGGGTCGGCGACTTCAACAACCGCGTCGTCTCCGACGGCCGCCGCACCGACGAGGCCTTCGTGTGCGGCGGCGGAACCCTCACCGGCGCCGACAAGACCAAGTACTCCACGTTCATGCGAATGGCCTTCCGGGCCGCGCTGCGCGGCGCGTACACGAGCCCCAACCTAGGCTTCCGGTGCGCCACCGACGAAGCCCCGAGGTCCCCATGAAGCTCTCCGCCCTCTCCGCCGCGTGCGCGCTCTTCGCGGCCGGCCTCGTCGCGTGCACAAAGTCCGAGCCCCCGAGGCCGCTCGTCGACCCAGGGTCGTCCGCGAGCGCCCCCGCGAGCGCGGCCGCCGAGCCGCCGTCGCCGCCGTCACCGTCGGCGATTTCCGGCGAGTCCATCTACGTGCTCAAGCCCGCGCTGGTCGACCAGGCCGGCGCCACGATACCGCTCGATCTGTTCCGCGGGCACCCCGTGCTCATCGCGATGTTCTACGGCACCTGCCCGGCGGCGTGCCCCACCCTCACGCGCGACATCAAGAACGTGCTCGAGGCCGCCACTCCCGCGCGCCGCGGCGACGTGCGCGTGCTGATGGTCAGCTTCGACGCGGAGCGCGACACCCCCGCGGCCCTCGCTGCCCTCACCGAGAAGCACAAAGTCGACCCCAAGGTGTGGCGCTTCGCCGCCGCCAGCGAGTCGAGCGCGCGCGAGCTCTCCGCGGTGCTGGGCGTGCAATACCGAAAGATCGAGAAGGGCGAGTTCAGCCACTCGACCAAGATTGTGCTCCTCGATCGCGCCGGGGTCGCGGTCGCCGAGCTCGAGGGCCTCGGCCAGCCCGCCGACGCGCTGGTCGCGAAGCTGAACGCGCTGCTCGCGCTCTGAGCCGGCCCGCGGCGTCGCGCGCCCGCTCGGAGAGCGCGCCGCCGTGAAAACTTGTCCCTCCTCGACGCGACTTGCCACGATGCGGCGTTCGCGCAGCTTCTTGCGCCTGGAGGTGACTTCATCATGATTCTTCCCGAGACCATCGACAGCGCCGCGAAGGCGGGGGGCGATCTCGTGGCGATGGCCAAGGCCAGCGCCTTCGACGTGGGCCTGAAGCTCGTTGCTGCGCTCCTGATGTGGATCGTGGGCAACTGGCTCGTCGCCTTCGTCGACAAGATCGTCGGCAAATCGCTCAAGGCGCGGAAGGTGGAGGAGACGCTCATCACCTACATCTCCGCCGCACTCACCGCGATGCTGAAGATCGCCCTCGCGCTCGGCGTCCTCGGGTATCTCGGCGTGCAGACGACCACGTTCGCGGCCCTCCTCGGCGCGGCGGGCGTCGCCATCGGGATGGCTTGGTCCGGGCTCCTCGCGCACTTCGCGGCGGGCGCCTTCCTCGTGGTCCTGCGGCCCTTCAAGGTGGGTGACTTCGTCGAGGCGGGCGGCGTGACGGGCACTGTGGAGGAGGTGGGCCTCTTCGTCACGAAGATCAACACCATGGACAACGTCGCCACGCTCATCGGCAACTCGAAGGTCTTCGCCGACACGATCAAGAACTACTCCTCCAACAAGGTGCGCCGCGTGGAGCTCACGGCCCAGCTCGACCACACCGGCGACACCGAGAAGGCGATCGCGATCTTGCAAGAGAGCCTCTCGAAGATCCCGAACGTGGCCACGTCGCCGGCGCCCGAGGTGAACATCGTGACCTTCACGCTCGCCGGGCCCGTGCTCTCGGTGCGCCCGTACTGCCACAACGACCACTACTGGCAGGTGTACTTCGAGACGAACGCGGCCATCCGAAACGAGCTCGGCAAGGCGGGCTTCGCGGTGCCCCAGCAGCACCTCCAGGTCGCTCAGCCTGTCAAATCAGCGGCATGAGCTCTCCCCGGCCTGAAGAGGCCGGGGCAGCGAGGAAGGAGAAGGCCCGGCTCAGCGCCGGGCTCTCGATTCCGGCCGGGCGGCTCAGAGCACGCGGCGCGCGCGCTTCTTCTCTTCCTCGAAGCGGAGGGCGAAGCGCTTGCGGCCCGGCTCGTCCTCCACGAGCAGCACGGAGAGGTCGGCCGCGTGCTCCTCGGTCACGCGGAAGAGGAGGCTCGCCGCCCGCTCGGGATCGCAGAGGCCGCGCGCCCGGCCGGGCAGCTCGAGGACCGTGCGCTTCGCGCCGAGCCCCACGAGGGCGATCACGATGCGCCGGATGGCGCGCTCGCACGCGGCCTCGTCGAGGCCGGTCGAGGGGCCCCACCCGAAGACGACGAGCTTCTCGGCCGAGAGCCGCGGCCGGGGAGGGAAGAGGAACGCCTCGCCCATCACGCCGGTGAGCTCGCCTCGGCGCAGGTACGCGCTGAGGCGCCCGGCGAGGCGAAAGTCGGCCACGGCGGCGAGGCCGCGCATCGGGCGCTCGTCTTCGAAGAGGCCGCACGCGATCACGTCGGCGCCGCTCCCATCGAGCGCCGCGAGCTCGTTCGCGACGTAGCCGACCTCCACGGATCAGCGGTCCCGATCGGCGCGGCCGAGGTCGTCCGCGATGCGGTTCAGCACCCCATTGACGAACGCTGACGACTCCTCGGTGCCGTAGGTCTTGGCGAGCTCGACCGCCTCGTCGAGCACGACCGCCCGCGGCACCTCTCGGGACGCCGAGAGCTCCCACGCGCCGAGGCGCAGCAGGTTGCGGTCGACCCGCGACATGCGCTCCACGCGCCAGTGCGAGGAGGCCTTGCGGATGATGTCGTCGAGCCCGGCGCCCGCCTCCGTGACGCCCCGCACGATCGCGTCGGCGTACTCGCGCCCCTCGGGATCGCTGTCAAACTGGCGCCAGAAGAGGCGGATGGCCTCGTCGGCGGTGGCGCCCTGCGCCTCCACCTGGAAGAGCATCTGGAGGGCGGCCTCGCGGCCGGTGCGCCTCGCGCCCACCTCAGAGCCCCGCCGCGTCGAGCGCGCGCGCGAGCGCGATCATCTCGATGGCGCTCACGGCGGCCTCCCAGCCCTTGTTGCCTGCCTTCGTGCCCGCGCGCTCGACCGCCTGCTCGATGCTGTCGGTGGTGAGCACGCCGAACGCGATGGGCACCCCCGTGTCCATCGACACGTGGGCCACGCCCTTGGACACCTCGGCGGCGACGTAGTCGAAGTGCGGAGTCGAGCCGCGGATCACCGCGCCGAGCGCCACGATCGCGTCCACCTTGCGCCCGACCGCGAGCCGCCGCACCGCGACGGGGATCTCCCACGCGCCCGGCACCTTCACGATCGTGAGGCCGCCGGGCTCGCCGCCGTGCCGCACGAACGCGTCCACCGCGCCGTCGACGAGGCGGTCCACGATGAAGTGATTGAAGCGGCTCGCGACGATCGCGAGCTTCACGCCCTCGCCGACGACCAGCCCGCCCTCCACGATTCTCGGCTCTGCCATGGTGTGTCCTCTCGCTCGTCTCGCTCGTCTCGCTCGGTCTCGCTCGGTCTCGCTCGGCTCGGCGCTCTACTGGGGCTCGGCGATGAGCGGCACGCTCTCTACGACCTCGAGGCCGTAGCCCGCAAGGCCGGCGATCTTCCGCGGGTTGTTGGTGAGCAGGCGGAGCTTCCTCACGCCGAGGTCGCTCAGCACCTGCGCGCCGAGCCCGAACTCGCGGAGCGGGTTGTCCGCCGGGCCGTCCTTCGGGGCCGCGTGCGGGTCGCCCACGGTGTTGGTGAGGTTCGCGAGCTCGCCCGCGAGGTCGCCCTGGCCCGGGAGGTACACGATGACGCCCGTTCCCGCCGACTCGATCCGGTTGATGGCCTGTCGCAGGTGGCGGCCTCCCTCGCGGGGGGTCGACGCGAACACGTCGGCCACCGTGGAGCCCGCGTGCATTCTGCACAAGACGGGCTCGTCCGGCGTGGGCGTGCCCTTGCGCAGCGCGAAGAACTGGCGACCGTCGATACGTGTCACATACACGCTCGCGTGCCACGTGGTGCCGGTGGCGTCCAGCACGATGGGGCGGTCCGACACGCGCTCCACGAGGCGCTCGGTCTGCAGGCGGTACTGGATGAGGTCGGCCACGGTCACGATGCGGATGCCGTGCTTCTTGCCGAAGACCTCGAGGTCGGGCATGCGCGCCATCTCACCGTCGTCGCGCATGATCTCGCAGATGACGCCGGCGGGGTTCAGGCCCGCGAGGCGCGCGAGGTCGACCGAGCCCTCGGTCTGGCCCGTGCGGACCAGGACGCCGCCGTTGCGGGCGCGCAGCGGGAACACGTGGCCCGGGGTGACGAGGTCCTCGGGCCGGCAGTCGGCGCTGGCCGCGAGCCGGGTCGTGTGGGCCCGATCCGCCGCGGAGATGCCCGTGGTGACGCCGCGCCGCGCCTCGATGCTCACCGTGAAGGCCGTGCCGAGGGAGGGGCCGCTGCGGTTCGGCGCCTTCATGAGCGGGAGCTGCAGTCGCTCGACCTGCTCCTCGGCGAGCGACACGCAGATGAGCCCGCGGCCATGCGTTGCCATGAAGTTGATCGACTCGGGCGTGCAGAACTGCGCCGCCATCGTCAGGTCGCCCTCGTTCTCGCGGTCCTCGTCGTCGACGAGGATGACCATCTTGCCGGCGCGGATGTCCTCGATCGCCCCCTGGATGCGGGCGAGGAGGTCGGGGCTCATGGTGACGAGAGGGCTCATGGTCGGGCTACCTTGCGGGGGTCGTGGTGCGGGGGGCTTCGGGTTCGAGGGGCGTCACAGGTAGCCCGCGCGGCCGAGCGTGGTGAGCCACGCCTCGTCCGTGGCGCCGGGCGCGGGCGCGCGGTCCGCGGCGCCGACCTGGAGCGCTCGCGCGACGTACCGCGCGAGCACGTCGACCTCGAGGTTCACCAGGGCGCCGGGCTCGAGCTCCCAGGCCGTGCTCGCCGCCGTGTGCGGCACGAGCACCACGTGGAACGAGGCGTCGTCCACCCCGTTGACCGTGAGGCTCACGCCGTTCACGGCGATCGAGCCCTTCTCGGCGATGAAGCGCGCGAGCTCGCGCGGATATGTGTAAGATAAACGTGTACCGCCCCCCGGGGGGCGCGCCGCGGCGAGGGGGGCCCCCCCCGGCGACGTGGCCCGCGACCAGGTGACCCCCGAGGCGCGCGCCCACCGCGAGGGCGCGCTCCAGGTTCACCGGGGCTCCGAGCGCCTTCGCGCCCAGGGTCGTCCGCGCGAGGGTCTCGGCCGAGGCGGTGGCGTAGAACCCGCCGGGCGCGACGGCCTCCACGGTGAGGCACACGCCGTCGGTCGCGATCGACTCGCCCAGCACGAGCGGCGACAGGGGCGCCTCGACGAGCAGGCGGGCCCCGCCCGAGGCGGGCGAGCGCCGCGCGAGCGTCCCCCGCGCTTCGACGAGGCCTGTGAACATGCCGCGGATGTAGTCCCCAACCTCCGGTCCGTAAAGGTGGAACCGGCGGGCTTGCCGACCGGTCGGGGAATGCGGCACAACGGGGGCGTGCCCACAGCCTCGCGCCCGCTCCGTGCTCTTCCCCGCCGCCTCGTCCCCGCCGCCGCCGCGCTGCTCGCCAGCGCGCTGGTCGCCGGGTGCGTCAAGAAGGACCCGCCCGCGCCGGAGCCGGC
>CAZHGG010000401.1:0-6049 GCA_964531755.1 uncultured Polyangiaceae bacterium | reverse complement strand
CCCGGCGACACCTCGACCCCCGCACCCTCGTGGATCGCGAAGCCCGCCATCCCGAGCAGGTGCGCTGGCCGGCGCTTCGTGAGCAGCGGCGCGCCGTCCCCCTCGACCCGCGGCGCGTCGAGCGAGACTCCTAGTCGCTTCGCGGCGACCTCCAGCAGCGGCGAGGTGCGGTGTCCCCCGAGCTCGCGCGCGAGCGCGTCGCTGTCCCACAGGCCGAGCACCTGGGCGACGACGCGGTCGACGAGCACGGGGTTCGTGCCGGCCACCGCGAGCGCCTCCGGGCCGGGGTACTGGCGGCCGAAGCCGTCGCCCCCCATGAAGGGCGCTCCCTCCACGAGCACCGCGTGCGGCGCTTCGACCTCGAGCACGTCGGCGATGCGCTCGGCGAAGGTCTCGAGCGCGGCCACGTACGCGGCCCGCGCCTCCGCCGAGGGTACGTCGGCGCGCTTGCCGAGCGCGAGCGCGGGGCCCAGCTCCCGGTGCATGCGCCACTTCTGGTTGAACGCCGGCGCGCGATCGGAGAGCATGACCGTGCCCTGCATCCCCTTGATACCTGAAGAGAAAACGCCGAAGCGGTGGGCCTTCAGCTTGGGCGCCGAGATGAACAGCCCGGCGTCGAGGTGCTCGGCGAGCACCTTCGGGATGAGCAGCGTGGGCACGCGCGTGCGCTCCATGCCGCGGAGGAGCAGCGGCTTGCCCGGCGTGTCGCCCTCGACGTCGAACGTGCCGTCGTCGTCCATCGCGACGAGCGGCACGCCCTCCTCGCGCGCCATGGCGGCGTAGCCCGAGACGCGCACGAGGCGCTCCCAGTCGGCGTGCTTCGCGCCCCAGCCCTCGGCGATCGTGATCGCGGTGTGGCCGCGCGCGCGCAGGCACCGCACGATCCCGCGCACGAACTCGGGATCGGTGATGCGGCCGCGGAGCCCGTCGTCGCCGCCGGACTTCGCGGGGTCCTTGAACCACTCGAAGCCGCCGAGGTTGGGCTTGATGAGCACCTTCGTGGTCGGAGGGCGGCGCGGGACGGCCGCCTCGCACGCGCGCTGGCCGAGCTCGCGCGGCGTGCCACCCTTGAGCAGGTGGACGGGCCCCCGATCGGCGGCGAGGCGCGCGCGCGTGCGCTCGCGGAGGGCCGCGGCGTCGACGACGCTGCCGGAGGTCACGACCGACGGACCAGGCGCCCACGCGGTGGACGCCTGGCTCGTGACGTCGACCGGCCCGGCCTCGAGCGACGCCGAGGTCGGCGCGGCGCTCGCCGACGTGGTCGCCGAGGTGACCACCGCGGCGTCCCCCGACGCGTTCGTGTGTGCGTTCTCGCACGCGTTTCGGTTGCATCCCAGCGCCGCGAGGGCGACGATCCACGTGCACCGTCGCGCCCTCGACCTCCTCGCCATGACCACCTCGCCCTCGCACCTTACGCCGCGTCCGCGACCCACCACCACGTGGAACGCGCGCAGGCCCCTCGCGATTCTCCTCTCTTCCGCGGTCGTCGCGGCCTCGTTTCCCGCCGGGCCGGCGTGGGCCGACGTGGCCCTGCCGCCTCCGAAGCCCGCGTCGGGCGGGAGCCCCTCGCTGCCGCCGCCCCCGCCTCCGAAGAGGAAGGCGCCGGCGAAGTCCGAGGCGAAGGAGCCCGCGCGCGAGGCGCCCGCGTCCTCGAAGAGCGGCGGCGGGGGCGGGGGTGGCGGGGCGTCCTCGCGCTCGTCCGACCGGACCACGGCGATCGTGCTGCTCGCCGTGGGCGGCGTGGTGGCGGTAGGCGGCACCACGATGCTCCTCGTCGGCGCGGGCGTGCGGCCCGACGGCAAGACGAAGGGCGGCCAGACGAGCCTGCTCGTGGCCGGCGCCGTCACGACCACGATCGGGCTCGGCGTGGCTGCGATCGGCCTCGTGCTGCTGTTGCGCTCGAACAACGGACGCATGCCCCCAATCAAGTCGCTCACCTCGGACGCGCACCCCGCGATGCGCGCCCCCGCGTGGCTCGGCGAGGCGCCGGCGACCCAAACCGCGACGTCCCCGTTCACGCTGCCGCTGGCGTCCGGCACGTTCTAAGCCCGGCCGCGGCGGCGAGACCGCGACCGCTTGGGTTCTCGGGCCGAGGGGCGCTATGTTTCCCATGTGGCCCGTTCGTCGCTGAAGAACCGCTTTCTCTCGGCGCTGGGCCTCGCGGCGCTGGCGCTCTCTGCGACGTCCGCGCTGCCGCCGGTCGCGCACGCCCAGGACTTCACGCCCGGGCACCGCAAGCCGGGCAAGCCAGGGCCCGCCAAGCCAGGGCCCGCCAAGCCAGGCCCCGCCAAGCCAGGGCCCGCCAAGCCAGGGCCGGCGCGGCCAGGCGCGCCCACCCCCGCGAGGCCAGCCGGCGAGCCCGCGCGGCCCGGGGCGCCGGCCGCCGTGCTCATCGAGCGCTACACCCGCATCGTCCTCGGGCAGCCGGGCTCGCCCTTCCCGCTCCAGCGGCTCGCCCAGCTGTACCGCGACAGGGACGGCAACATCGCGAACCTGGTGAAGGACTTCGAGGCGCGCGCGGCGCAGGCGGGGGCCGACCAGTACGCCGCCACGGCGACCCTCGCGGGCATCTACAAGATCGACGGGCGCGGCGACGAGGCGGTGAAGACCTTCGAGCGCGCGATCGCGCTGCGCGCCACCGATCCCTCGGCCATCCTCGCCCTCGCGCGGCTCCTCCAAGACCGCGGCGACACCGCCGGGGCCCGCGCGCGGTACGAGCAGGGGCTCGCCCTGCAGACCGCGGCGCCGGAGCGCGAGCAGACCATCCGCACGCTGATGACCCTCGCGCTCGACGCGAAGGACCTCGCCGCCGCCAAGGCCGCGCACCTGCAGCTCGTGAAGATGCAGCCGACGAGCCTCTTCGTGCGCGGCGAGCTCGGGCGCGAGCTCTTCACGCGCGGTGAGTACGAGAAGGCGGAGGCCGAGCTGAAGGAGCTCGTGGCGGCCGCCGCGGGCGACAACCGCGCCCTCGCGCCCGCGCTGAAGGACCTCGGGCGCGCGCAGGCGAAGGCCCACAAGAACAAGGAGGCCCTGGCGACGCTGAAGCGCGCGCTCGCGGCGGCGGGGGCCGAGGCTGCCGTCCGAAGCGAGATTTACGAAACGATTACGGAGCTTTACAGAGCAGACCAGCAGCTCCCGGTGCTCGTGAAGCAGCTCGAGGACGAGCACCCGACCGACTTCGCGCGGCTCGCCCTGCTCGGCTCGCTCTACGAGGAGACCGGCGACGCCAAGCGGGCGCTCGAGACGTACAAGCGCGCGCTCGCGGTGAACCCGCGACACATCGACCTGCGGCTGAAGGTCATCCGCGTGCTCCAGTCGCAGGGCGAGCTCGACAAGGCGATCGCGGAGTACGAGGGCCTCATCCGCGCGGCCCCGAACAACCCGACGTTCGTGTTCGAGCAGTGCGAAGCGCTCATGCAGCGCGGCGACCGCCCGCGTGCGCTGCGCCTGCTCGCCGAGCTCGAGGCCCGGGCCGGGACCGACGAGGACGTCCTGAACCGCCTCGCCGATTTCTACGGCCGCATCGGCGAGGGCGAGCGCTCCATGAAGGTGCTCCAGCGCCTCGCGCAGGTGTCCACCGGCGATCCCGGCCACCTCGTCGACCTCGGCGACCGGTATTTCCAGGACGGCAACCAAGCGCTCGCCATCGCGACCTGGAAGCGCATCCTCGCGGTGATCCAGCCGCGCGCCAAGGCGCTGTCCGCCCTCGGCGACGTGTACCTCGAGCACGACATGACCTCCGACGCCCTCGCGGCGTTCAAGGAGGCCACGCAGCTCGACGCGGCGAACGTCACCTACAAGAAGCAGCTCGCCTCCGCGCACGAGCGGAGCAAGCAGTACCGCGAGGCGCGCGCGATCTGGCAAGAGATCGCGGCCAAGGCCGCCGCTACGAATGACAAGCTCCTCGCCCGCGAGGCGCGCACCCGGCTCGTGTCGCTGTGGGGATTCGAGCGCCAGCTCGAGCCGCAGCGCCTCGTGCTGCGCGAGCGCTTCTCGGGCCCGTCGCCGGACCCCGAGGTGGGGCGCACGCTGGCCGAGGTGGAGCTCCACCTGCGCAAGCTCGCGGACGCCGAGGCCACGCTCCGCCGCGTGCTCGAGCTCGCCCCGGGCGACGCGGACACTTACCTCGCCCTCGAGCGGGTGCTGGTCCAGGAGAACAAGATCCCCGAGGCCATCGCCGCGCTCGAGAAGCTCGTAGCCGTCGAGCCCCGGCGCGCCCGCGAGCTCTACCAGCGCATGGCCCAATACGCGCTGCAGATCTACCGCGACGACGACGCCATCAAATACGCGGCGCGCGCGGTCGAGCTGAACCCGGACGACGCCGAGGGGCACCGGCGCCTCGGGGACATGTACCGCTCGCGGCAGGACACCGATCGGGCCGTGGTCGAGTACCGCGCGGCCATCCAGAAGAACGATCGCCTGTTCATCGTGTACTTCTCGCTCGCCGATCTGCTCCTCTCGAAGGGCCAGTCGGAGGAGGCCGATCGCCTCTTCCGGCGCGTGGTGCGCGGCGCCCCGGACGAGGAGCTCGTGGCCCGCGCCGCCCGCCTGTCGATGCAGATCAACCTCGGGCGGGGCACGCTCGAGTCGCTCGAGCAAGACCTCTTGCCCATCGCGATCGGCAACCCGCAGCGCACGATCTTCCGCAAGCTGCTCGTGGAGATCTACGGCAACCTGACGTTCGGCCTCGTGCAGCGCGTGCGACACGGCACTGGGAAAGACGCGGCCGACGCGCGCGCCGCCCTGGCGCGCATCGGCGCGCGCGCCGTCAAGCCGCTGCTCGACGCGCTCGTCGACCCGGACGCCGGGCAGCAGCGCGTGGCGATCGACGTGCTCGCGTACGTGGAGAACCGGAACGCGGGCCTGCCGCTGCTCTCGTTCGCGCAGGGCAACGGCGAGCTCTCGCTCCGCGCCCGCGCCATGGTCGCGTCGGGCGCGCTCCGCGATCCCGCGCTCCTGCCCAGGTACGAGGCGCTGGTGTTCCCCAAGGGGGAGGGCGGCGAGGTGGGCATCGCGTCGGATCCCATCGCCGTAGCGGCGGCCTGGTCTATCGCAAAATCGCAAGACAAACGAGCACTTGTGCCGCTCCGGCGGCTGCTCAAGCTCGGCACCCCCGAGATGCGCGCGTTCGCCGCGCTCGGGCTCGCCGCGCAGCGAGACAAGGCGAGCGTGCCGGCGCTCGCCGAGGCCACGCGCTCGCTCGACGGCGGCATGGTGGCGCGCGCCGCGGCGGCGTACGCGCTCGGCGAGCTCGGCGCGACCGAGGAGATGAGCACGCTGCTCGCGCTCACCGACGGGGTGGACGCGCTCCCGCGCGAGGCGGCGCTCGTCTCGCTCGCCAGGCTCGGGGTGCTGAAGGCCGACTCGCCCCGCGCGAAGGCCGCCACGGGCGCGATGGCCGACGCGGTCTTCGCCGGGCGGGCCGGCGCCGTCACCCTCCCCCAGGCCGCGGCGTACAGCCTCGTGCTGCTCGCGACCAAGGGCGCCGCGGACGCGAAGCCCGAGCCGCTGCCCGTGCCCGACGAGACCCTCGACGGCGAGCGGGCGCTCCGGCAGCTGCTCGACGTCCCCACCTCCGAGAAGGACCGCGCCCTCGCGCTCGTCGCGTTCCAGGAGCCGCTCACGCGCGCCGCCCTCACGGCCCTGCAGACCTCCGACACGCGCGCGAGCACCGTGCTCGTGGCGCTCGGCCGCGGCGACGGCACGCTCGAGCCGTTCGTCGGCCCGCGCGAGAGCGCCGACACGAAGGTCGCGCGCGAGAAGGGGCGCGAGCTGCTCGGCGCCCTCGAGCCCAGCATCGCCGCGCTGGCGCGCCACCCCGACGCGACGCTGCGGGTCAAGGCGATCGCCCTCCTCGCGCGCTCGAAGAGCGAGGCCGCCCAGGCCGCCATGGTCGGCGCCCTCACCGACCCGGACGTGAACGTGCAGCGCGTGGCGCTCAACGCGGTGGGCACGGCGGCGAACCAGCGCGCGACCGACGAGGTCGTGCGCGTGCTGCGCGAGCACCGCTTGTGGTCGATGCGCACCCTCGCCTGCGCGGCGCTCGGGC
>CAZHGG010000400.1:0-6054 GCA_964531755.1 uncultured Polyangiaceae bacterium | reverse complement strand
GGCACGAGGAGGAGGCCGCGACGCGACACCGTGGGCGCGGGGGTGTCTCGCGGGTCGGACGCGCCGCGCCGCGCGGGAGGGTACGGGTCGTGCCGCGGATCGAGGGCGTCGTCGTCGGGCTGGCTCACGCCGAGAGCCTCCCGAGGAGCGCGTCGGCCGCCGCGTAGCCCGAGGCGACGGCGCCCTCCATGCAGACGACGTCGACGTCGTTGCGCACCCAGTCCCCGGCCATGAAGAGGTTGTCGAACGGGGTGAGCGGGCCGGGCCGAAACCGCTGGACGCCCGGCTCGCAGGCGAAGATGCGCTCGAAGTCGCTGCGGTTGCGGTGGAGCTCGGCGTAGGTGATGCGCGCCTTCCGCAGATCGCAGCCGGGGACCTTCGCGAAGTTGTCCAGCGTGAAGCTCGTGATCTCGTCGTCCGACCACCTCTCGAACCCCGCCTCTTGGCCGACGAACTGCACCTCCGTGCCCGCTCGGGCGCCAGGGCCTCGGTAGGCGTCGAGGTAGCGGGACATGTTCGTCCCGATGCCGAGCGGCGCGGGGAGGCCGTGGACGGGGCCCGTCCAGTCGAACGTGGGCTCCGCCGTGCGCACCGTGAGCGACACGGTCGCCACGCTCCGGAGGTTCTTCATCCGGGCGAAATAGGGAGAGCCCCAGAGGCGGGTGTCGTCGGGGCCGAGGGTCACGAACACCGCCTGCGGGATCGCCGAGACGACGAACTCGAAGTCGGAGAGGCGACGCGCCGTGCCCTCCTCGATCGGGAGCGACGGGGTCGCCCACGGGGCGCGGCCGTGCGCGTGCCCCGAAGGGTCCGGGCGCGCCACCTCGAGCGCGCGCACCTTCCGCCCCTCGTAGACGAGCGCGCGCACCATCGTATAGGGCAGGATCTTGCCGCCGAGCGACTCGAAGTAACGCGCGATGGGCGACCAGACGCGCTCGGACCAGGGCCCCCTCGCGCAGAACGCCTCCGCGTCCTCGGAGGTGCTCATGAGCTTCATCGTCTGGAGCACGTGATAGGCGCTGATCTGGTCTGGGAAGTTGAAGTAGCCCTCGCGGAACAGGCGGAAGATCGCGTATCGCGCGACGTGCGGGCGCAGCCCTCGGTCGATGGCCCACCGCGTGAAGCACACGTCGTCGTGCTTCGTGAGGTCTTCGCCCGCCAGGACGAGCGCGTAGGTCTGCGCCATGAAGCGTGCGTAGTGCATGCGGTCGTCCACCGGCATTCCCGCGTACTCCGTGAAGCGCGCGGCCATGGCGACCCGGCCTCCGGTCGAGTCGAGGGTCGCGACCCGGCCGGTGGACGGCTCGAACGCGTGGCTCTTTCCGGCCATGCTGGCGAGCGCCCGAGCCTCGTCGACACCCGCTCGTCGCATGAGCGCGCGGAGCCGCTTGTAGAAGCCGAGGACCATGTGCCAGCCGTGCTCCACCGCGCGCCCGTATCCATCCACGTACGAGGCCGCCTTGCCGCCGACGTGATGGCCCATGTGCACGAGCGTGACGTCGAGCTCCCCTCGAGCCTCCTCGAGGAGGCGCACGCCCGTGGCCAGCCCCGCGGGGCCCGCCCCCACGACGAGCGCCCGCTTCTTGGCGCCGGCGGGTCGGGTGGCGCTCACAGCGCCGGCCCGAAGCCGAGGAAGAGCATCGGCAGCGCGAGGCGCTCGGGGCGCTCGCGCTCCGCGAGGGTCGCGAGCTGCAGCTGCGCCTCGACGTGGAAGAACCAATACGAGCCCACGGCGACGTCGAGCGTGACGCCGGGGACGAGCGTGACGAACAGCTCGCGGCGAGTCCGGAAGAGATCGCCGACGGCCGCGCCGCCCTCGACGTAGGCGCCGAAGTCGACCGTGCGGTAGGGGCGCAAGTGCAGGGCCGGACCGGTGCGAAGCGCGAGAATGGATGGATCGGTGAGGCCCGTGGGCATCGAGAACGATCCCGAGCCACGCACGCCGAGGAACGGAAACGTGACGAGCTCGAGCACCCCCGCGGCGCCGAGGTGCGCGTCGCGCTGGTAGCCTATCCCGACGAGCCCGAGCGCGCGGACCTGGCCGGCGGCGATGCCGACCTCGCGCGCGGCGCTGCCGTCGGGCTCGAGGCGCGTCGCGTCCGGGAACGGGTCGGGCGGGTGCGCGACGCTCGCGTCGACTCTCGGAGACGGCGCCACCTCCGCGGGCGGGTCGTTCGCGAGGGCTGGATCCGCGGGGAGCACGGCCCCAGTCTGCCACACCGGCGGCGCGCGAGCGGCAGCGGATCGGAGACATCGAGGACCCGCTCTTCGCCGCCCGCGACGCTCCGGAGACGTTCGAGAGCGGGGAGCTCGAGCTGGTCTCTGTCCGTGGGCTGCCGCATCTGCTGCGCCTCGAGGCCGCTCAGCGGAGCACCTCGATCGGGGACCCGACGCGCACCTCGCCTGGTTCGACGACCCGCCAGTACACGCCACGGCGGTTCTGGTCGCGTGTCGCCGGGGCCTGGACGAAGCTGAGGGCGTCCAGACCGAAGCGCTCGCGGAACTTCTTGCAGCCGTTGTGGGGCTTCGCCGTCACCTCGACGAGGGCCTCGCCGACGGAGAGCCGGGTGCCTGCCGCCATGTTGTCCGCCGACAGATCGAGGTCGACGAGGAGGTTGTCGCCGAAGAGCGCGAGCGCCTGCGCGTCCGCGATCGCCTCGGCGAGATCGGCGCGCATCACGGCGATCTGAGCGGCCGGATCACGCGGAGGGCGCCGCGCCCAGTCGTCTCCGACGAGGCCGTGCTCGACCGTCAACGCCACACGGTCGGGGGTGTCGCGCTCGCCCTGCGCGGGCCGCAAGACGAGCAGCACCACACGACCGCGCGCCCTCGGGGGTTCGGGGAGCGCCGCGTGCGCAGCCTCGATCTCGACGCGCGTCTTGTGCGTGAGGATACGTTGACCGCTCATCGACTCCCCTGCAGTGCGCGCGGCTGCATCGGTGCCACCGGGGACGCCCAGGTGAGGGCGCGGCCCGCGCCGCGCCCCCCGCGCCTACTTCTGGTCGGTGAGCGTCACCGTGCGATCGACCGAGCCGTTGCGGTCGTCGTCGATCTCGAGCGCGATGGTCCCGCCATTTCCGGTCCACGCCCCGTACGCGATGGATGCCGTACCGCCGCTGGGGATGTTGATGCCCGTGTCTCCCTCGTGCTCGAACAGCTCTTCGCCGCTGGCGCCGATGCGGTGCACCACGACGTCGAGGTCGTAGTCGGCGGAGTCGTGGCCGTCGACGGTCACCTTCAGGCGACCATTCGCCTGATCGAGCTCGAGCTTCACGGTCTGGCCGTTCGTGTCGCTGCTGACGTGAATCTCGAGGAGGTAGTCGTCCGTCGCGGTCTGGATGCCCACGACCAGCGTCGGGGTCTCGGCCTGCTGGGTCGTGTACTCCATCACGTTGCCAGAGGCCCGCGCGACGATGGTGTCCTTCTGGCCCGGGCTGAGCGCGATATCCTCGACGTCCAGCGTGTAGCCGTTGCCGAGCAGGGTGAACGTGGACTTCGAGTCGGCCGAGAGCCCCGTGCCGTCCACCGTGATGGTCAGATCCGTGCCGGCCGGCAGCTCGTAGGTGGGCTCCGGGTCGGGCCGACCACGGCTGCCGTTCAGCACCGTGCGCGCCTTGGCGCCCGCGATCTCGTTCACGAGCGCGCCGTTCGCGTACCCCAGGCGCTTGCCGCCAGGATCGGTGATGAGCGCGTGCCCGCGGCTGTTGAGGCGCATCTGACGGACACCCGTGGGGGGCGCTCCGGGCTGCACGTTGCCGCAGAACGTGCAGTCGAACTTGCGGAGGCGAAGCGAAGTCGGGACGATGTGGATGGACTTGCTGGTGGCGTCACCGATGTACTCGTCCTTCTCGCCCTGCGCGGTGGTGGCGCCCACGTAGCGCCACTCGCCCTTCGTGGTGTCGATGGTGAGGGTGCGCTCCTCGTTGGGGTAGTTGTTGTCGTAGATCTTCACGTCGAACCCGGTCGGCGTGGCGGCGATCGCGTGGGCGTTCATCGCGTGGCCGCCCTTGCCGTCCTTCTTGAAGAACGCGAGCGTGGGCAGCTCGGCGGAGGGCGCCTTGCCCAACGCGGCGAAGAGCTGCGCGCCCAGCTCGGCGGGCGTCAGCCCCGGCGGCCTCTCGAACAGTGTCTGGGTGGTGAACCAATAGGCGAGCTCGCGCTGCAGCTTGCCGTTGCCCTCGACCTTCAGCTCGAACGGGTTCGTGGCCCCCGGCTGGAAGTCCGCGGCCTTCATGCCTTCGGCGCCGACGTAGAGGATGTTGGCGAGGATCGCGAACCCCTCGCACAGCCCCTCGAAGAGGTCCTTGTTGGCGGTCTCGAGCCACTGCTTCGCGGCCGGCGTCAGCACACATCCGCCGGCGGTGCTGCCGCAGACCCCATCGCCGAACATGCGGCGCACCTCTTCGACGCCCATGGCGGGGCCGGGCGTGGGCTCGGTGGGGCTGAAGCTGTTGGAGAAGCTGAAGCCGTTCGGGTTCGGGCGAAACTTGGTGTCCGCGGTGCTGCCGGGTGGCGGGGGCGCGGTGTCGGCACCAGGACCCCCGTCCTCGACCGGGGGAGTGCCCGCTTCGATCACCGTGCCCGCGCCGCCGCCCGGGGTGGACGGCGTGCTGCTGCAGGCGGCGAGGTGAAGCGACGGGAGGGTGAGCGCGAGGGCGAGCGCGAGGGACGGGAGGCGGCGATGGGAAGGGCGCATTCTCACACGATAGAAGGAGGCGACCGGTTCGAGAGAGAGAAAGTGAGGGCTCCGCGCGAGCCGCGTCGGCGGCTCGATGCCCCCACCCCTCCACGACCCACTGAGTCACGAGGCGGCGCGAGCGGGGGTTCCCGCGGCTTCGGTGAGGCGGCGCCGACGCGCTTGGCCCCAACGCCGCCAACGGGCCGCGCGCGCTACGGTATCTTGGCGACGGCACGCCGCGCGTGCCCAGAGGAGCGCTGTGATCGAGCTGTTCATCGCCAACAAGAACTACTCATCCTGGTCCCTGCGTCCGTGGGTGCTCCTCTCGGAGCTGGGTATCCCGTTCACCGAGACGCTGTTGATCTTTGGCGATGAGGCCGCGTGGGGCCCGTTCCGGCGGGTCTCGCCATCGGGGATGGTCCCGTGCCTCCGCGACGGCGCGACCGTGGTGTGGGACTCGCTGGCCATCGTGGAGTACCTGGCCGAGCGGCACGCGGGCGTGTGGCCGGCCGACGGGGTCGCGCGCGCCTGGGCGCGCTCGGCCGCCGCCGAGATGCACTCCGGCTTCGGTGTGCTGCGGCAGACCTGCTCGATGAGCGTGGGCGTCCGCGTGCGCCTGCACACGCGCCCGCCGGCGCTGGAGGAGGAGCTCGGGCGGCTGACGGCGCTGTGGGGTCAAGGTCTGGAGCGGTTCGGCGGGCCGTTCCTCGCGGGGGCGGCGTTCACGGCGGTGGACGCGTTCTTCGCGCCGGTGGTCTTCCGCCTGTCGACCTACGGACTCTCGCTGGGCGACGCCGCCGACGCGTACGCGGCGCGCCTGCGCGCGCTGCCGTCGATGCAGGCATGGGCGAGCGCCGCCCTGGCCGAGCGCGCGCGCGACGTGCCACACGAGGCCGAGATCCAGCAGGCCGGCGAGTGCCTGGAGGACCTCCGCGCCACGTGAGCCGCGCTCGGCCCGCGCTCAGCTTCGCGAGGTGACGCGCAGATGATAGCCGTCCGGATCCACCACGCGAAAGTCGGTGGCGCCCCACGACCGCCCGAGCGCGCCCGTGTGGAACGTCACGAGCGCTGCACGTCGCTCACCATCAGCTCGTGCCGCAGGCCCATGCTGTCGCGGTTGGCGGGCGCGAGCGCGGCCGGGGGCGGGCTCGGCGAGTAGGTCTCGGACGAGCAGGCCGCGACCAGCGGGGCGAGCGCGATCCGCGTCCGCGCGAAGGAGAGAGGGCGCACCATCGTTGGAGAGTACGCCGGCGAGGCGCCGGGATCACGCCGCGGGCTGGGCAGCGGCCGGCGGGCGCGGCGCGCCCTCGGGCGGCGGGGGCTCGCGGAACGCGCGCACGGCGCGGATGCCCTCGTCGAAGGTGCGCTTCGTGAGG
>CAZHGG010000399.1:0-6079 GCA_964531755.1 uncultured Polyangiaceae bacterium | reverse complement strand
CGGCGCCCGAGCCGGAGCAGGTAGCGAGCGCGGTCGACGCCGCCCGCGAGGCCCACGACGCCGAGCTCCAGAGCGCGCGGCGCCGCCGAAACGTCGCGCTCGCCAGCGTGCTCGCCGTGCTCGGCGTGGGCGCCCTGCTCGCGGCGCGCGTGCTCGCGGGTCACGCCGGTCACCCATGAGCGGCCGCCCGCTACCGCCGACCGCCTCCCTCCCGCCAGAGGCCCACTCCCCCGAGGTGGGTCAGGTGCTTCCCGGCACCAAGTACCTGCTCCTCTCGAAGCTGGGCGAGGGCGGCATGGGCGTGGTGTACGAGGTGCTGAAGCCCCCCGAGATCGCCGGCGTGCTCAAGCGGATGAGCCTCGAGCTCGCGCGGAGCAGCCGCGCCAAGGCGATGTTCCTCGCCGAGACCAGCATCCTCGCGCAGCTCGACCACCCCAACATCGTGCGCGTGTACGACTTCGACGAAGACGCGTTCGGCGTGCCGTTCTTCGTGATGGAGCGCCTCATGGGGCGCACGGTGCGCGACCTGCTCGTGAGCCGAGGGCGCGTGCGGCCTGCCGAGGCCTACGAGATCACCCGTCAGCTCCTCGAGGCGCTCCACGCCGCGCACACCCACGACACGCCCGTCGTTCACCGCGACGTGAAGCCGGAGAACATCTTCCTGCACCAGCCGAAGCACGGAGCGGCGGCGCTCAAGCTCATCGACTTCGGCATCGTGGCCGACGACGGCGAGAAGGCGCGCGAGTTCGTGGGCACCATCGACTACGCCGCGCCCGAGCAGCTCTTCGGCCAGCGGGTCACCGCCAAGGCCGACCTCTACGCGGTGGCGTCTGTGCTCTACGAGATGCTGAGCGGGCGCGTCCCCTTCCCCGGCAAGACCCTCGCCGAGACCGGCGCCGCGAAGGGCCGGGGCGCCTTCCCGCCGCTGCGGGGCCTCGTGCCCGAGCTCCCCGAGGCCGTGTCGGCGCTGGTCGCGCGCGCCCTGTCGAAGGACCCGGCGGCGCGCCCCGCGAGCGCACGGCACTTCCGCGATCTCCTCGACGCGGCGATCGCCACGGGCGACGGCCCGAGCGCGACCAAGGTCCCCGCGCTCACCCGGCCCGGGCGCGAGGTGGAGCGCGAAGCGGCGGGCTCACGCTCCGAGTCGGCCGCCTACGCCCTCACGGCCCTGGAGGAGCCCGCGGGCGGCCGCGTGGCCGCGCTGTTGCCGTCGATCGCCGCGGGGGTCGTCGCGGGCGCGGCGCTGCTCGCCGCGCTCCACTGGACGGTCACCCGGCCCTGAGCCGCGCGAGGCTACGGGAACGTGATGTCGGCGCTGCCCGTGTAGGTCTGGCCGGCGACCGTCGTCGTCGCGGCGACCTTCACGCTCCCGCTGGTCGGCTTGCCGGCGGTGTACTTGACGTCGTTGAACGTCGTGTTCGAGGTCCACGCGACGGAGCCCACACCGGCCGGCGCGCCCGCGTCGCCGAGGTTCAGCGTGGTGCTCCCCGTCGACTTCACGAAGCCCTTGAGCGACGAGGCCGACGCCGTCACGTCGCAGTCGAGGGTGATCTTGGTCTTCGTGCCGCCCGCAGACGCCGCGCTGATGTCGTACGTGAGGCCCGTGCACTTGAGGTTGCCGCCGGTCCACGAGAGCACGCCGGAGATGGTGACGCTGCTCTGCGGCGTCTCGGTGCCGCAGCCCTTGAAGTCGCACGTCGTGCCCGTGCACGCGCCCTCGCAGCTCGTGATCGCCTGCGACACCTGGCCGATGACGTCGCGCAGGGACACGCTCGACGGGGTGGGGCTGGCCCCGCCGGCCGCCGGCGTCACCACGCTCTGGCTCTGCTGGGCTCCCTGCACGAGCAGGCCGAGCGAGGCGTTGCCGTCGTTGCCGTCGACCGCCTTGGAGACGCCGCCGACGAGGGTCGTCGAGCTTGATTTCGCCGCCGCGGTGTTGACCGTTCCGGGCGAGCCCGTGGGCCCGGCGTCCGCCGGGGTCGCGCTGTCGGAGCTGCATGCGGCGAGGCACCAGGCGCCGAGGGTGAGGGCAACGAGCGAAAAAGCGAGTCTTTTCATAGGTTTTCCCCTTGGTGGAAACGGCCCCTCGATCACGGTCGCCGCTGACTTGCGGCGTGGGCGCCGAGAGCAACCGCACCGTAGCTTGACGGGGCGGAACGCAGAAGATTCTGGCCCTCCGCGCTGGACGCGCCGGCGGGACCTCAGCCGCGGACTCGGCCCGCCCAGGGCTTGGCGCGGAGGTGGGAGATGAGCGCGCCGAGATCGAGCCGCTCGACCGCCTCGCCTTCAAAGAGCACGGCGCCGGCTGCGGCGGCCTCGTCGAAGTGGCCGACGGCGAGCACCTCCACGCCCGCGAGCCCGACGCGCTCGCCTTCGTGGAGGCAGATCACGAGCGGGCGGGAGGCCGCGCCCCCGCGCTCGGTCGGCGGGCGGGTCGAGCTGCGGCGCGCCCCGGCGCCGAGGTCGAGCACCGGGAGCAGCGCTCCCGCCACCGCCGCGACGCCAACGAGGGGGAGCGCCCCGCCGACCACCGGCGTGGTCTTGGGCATCGGCGCGAGCGACTCGATCGACGCCACCGCCACGAAGGCCCGCACCTCGCCCTGGTCTCCTCGGTGTCGCAGCACGACGCCGCCTTGCCTCGCGCCCATCCGAGACACGGTACGCCGAGTCGCGACGCGCGCCCACGGGAAGCCGCGCGCGCGCGACGTCGCTGGAGCACTAGCCAGGCCCAATCCTGGTGGCTTTCGTGGATTTAGCGCCGCCGCTCCTGCTCGGAGGCGGGGCTCCGTCGCCGTCGCGGCTCGCGACGCTCGCGAACCCGGCGAAATCCTCGGTCCTCGACCCTGTACGGTGCTCTAGACTCGTGGCCCAATGAGCGAACCCGATCCTTCGGGGGCGGCATGAGCCGCTCCTCCACGACGCTCCCGGCGCGGGAGTCTGTGCTGATCACGGGCGGGCAGGTCGTGACCTGCGACCCGGACGATCGCGTCGTCGAGGGCGACGTCCTCGTCGAGGACGGTCGCATCACCGCGATCGGCCCGGACGCCCTGGCCCGGCGCGCGCGCCCGGGGCTCGTGCGCGTGCTCGACGCCTCGGGCTGCGCGGTGCTGCCCGGCTTCGTCCAGGCGCACATCCACCTCTGCCAGACCCTCTTCCGCGGCATGGCCGACGACCTGCCGCTGCTCGAGTGGCTGCGAGAGCGGGTCTGGCCGCTCGAGGCCGCGCACGACGAGCGCTCGCTCTCGGCCAGCGCGGATCTTGGCCTGCTCGAGATGGTCCTCGGGGGCACGACCACCGTCCTCGACATGGGGACGGTGAACGGCCACGACGCTGTGTTCGAGGCCTGCGCCGCGAGCGGCCTGCGCGTGTTCTCGGGCAAGGCCATGATGGACTCGGGCGAGGGCGTGCCGAAGGGCCTGCGCGAGAGCACGCGCCGGAGCCTCGACGAGAGCGACGCGCTGTTCGCGCGCTGGGACGGCGCGGCCGAAGGGCGGCTGCGGTATGCGTACGCGCCGCGCTTCATTCTGTCGTGCACCGAGCGGCTCTTTCGCGGCGTCGTCGAGCGCGCGCGTGAGAACGGCGCGAAGCTCCACAGCCACGCCGCCGAGCACCCGGGCGAGCGCCGCGCGGTGCGCGAGCTCCTGGGGCGCGATGACGTGGATGTGCTCGAGTCTTATGGCTTTTGCGGCGAGAACACGCTCCTCGCGCACGGCGTGCAGCTCACCAAGGCGCAGGAGAAGCGCGCCGCCAAGCTGGGCACGCGCTTCGTCCACTGCCCGAGCTCCAACCTGAAGCTCGGCTCGGGCATCGCGCGCGTGCACGACCTGCTCGCCTCGGGCGTGAAGGTCGGCCTCGGCGCCGACGGAGCGCCTTGCACGAACAACCTGGACGCCTTCACCGAGCTCAGGCACGCCGCGCTGCTCGCCAAGACCCGGACGGGCACGACCAGCCTCCCGGCGCGGCTCGCGCTGCGCCTCGCCACGGTGCTCGGCGCCGAGGCGCTCGGCGTCGCCGGCGAGGTCGGCTCGCTGGAGCCCGGCAAGCGCGCCGATCTCCAGGTCGTGCGCCTCGACGGGCCCCACGTCGAGCCCGGCGGCGACGTGTTCTCGCGGCTCGTCTACGCGTGCCGCTCGAGCGACGTCGTGCACGTGCTCGTCGACGGCCGCCTGCTCGTGAAGCTGGGCGAGTCGACGGTGTACGACCGCGAGCGCGTGACCCGCGCCGCCCGCGCGCAGGGCGACGCGGTCCGCGCGCGGGCGCGCCTCTCGTAGCCCGGCAGCGAACGCGCCCTCACTCCGCGGGGTCTCGCGGGTTCTGCGCCTCGGTGGCCTCGATCTGCGCGAGGACGACCGCGAGAGCGTCCTTCGCCCGATCGAGCGACGCGCGGTCGGCCTCGAACTTGCTGGCGGCCGCGCGCGCCCGCTCGCGCTCTCGCGAGAGATCGAGCTCGACGGCCGCGAGGCGCGCCTGAGTCGTCTCGTACGTGGCCTGCAGGGTGGTGTAGAGCGCGTCGAGCGCCTGCCCGTGCCGCCGCGCCACCTCGAGCTCGGCGAACACGCCGTCCCTCTCGCGGGCCCGCTCGGCGACGCTCTGCTCGAGGGCGACGGCGCGGCGGGACTCGGCGTCCAGGCTCGCGCGGGTCTCGCTGAGCACGCCCTCGAGGAAGGACACGCGGGCGGTGAGGTCGCCGTTCAGCGACGCGAGCGCCTCATTCCGTTGGCGGGCCTCACCGAGCGCCTCGACGCCGGCGGCACGCTCGGTCTGCTCCGCGTGGAGCGCCTCGCGGGTGGCGGCGAGCGAGCCCGCGAGCCCGTCGAGCTGCTCGGTGAGCTCGCGACGCGTGGCCTCCAGCGTCTGCCGCTCGAGCGCGAGGGCGCTCTCCACCTCGACGCGCGCGCGGGTGAGCTCCTCCACGGCCGCCTCGTGGGTCGACGTGAGGCGCGCGACCGCCTCGGCGTGCGCGGCCTCGGCGCGCGACATCGCCTCCGCGTGGGCGGCCTGGCGCTCCGCGAGCGACCGCCCGAGCACCTCCTCGAACATCGCCTCGAGCGACGCGGACTGCTCGCCGAGCGCGGCGTCGCGCTCGGCCTCTTTCTCGACGATCGCCTTCGCGACGGCCTCCGCGGCCTCGCGCCGCGCCGCCTCGAGGTCGGCCACGCGGCGGCCCTCGGCGGCCGCCAGCGCGGCCTCGTGCGCGGCCTTCGCCTCGACCGCGGCGGTCGCGGCGGCCTCGAGCTGCGCGTCGCGCTCGGCCAGCCACGTGTCGCGCACGACTGTGTCGTTCGTGCGCTCCGCGAGCCGCAGGTCGCGGTCGACGAGCATCGTGTTGAGCATCTGGATCGCGTCTTCGCGGTCCGCCAGGCGCTTGTCGCGCTCGGCCAGCGTCCCGTCGCGCTCCGCGATGGTCGCCTCGAGCGAGGTCCGCGTGGCGTCGGCCTCCCCGAGCTTGGCGTCGCGCTCCTTGACGGTCGCCTCGAGGGCCGCGAGGGCCGCGCGGAGCTCGGTGAGCACCGACTCTCGATCCGCGAGCGTCGCGGTCTGCTCGAACAAGTGCGCGCGCAGCGACGCGACGGCGGCGTCGCGCTCCGTGATGGTCGCCTCCGCGGTGGCGAGCGAGGCTCGCGCCGCGTCGCCGAGCCGCTTCGCCTCCTCGAGCTCCCAGGTCGCGGTGTGGGCTCGCTCTCGCGCGTCCGCGAGCTCGCGCTCCTTCGAGATGACCCTGTCCTCCAGGTCCGCGCCCGCGCGCTCGACCGCGAGGCAGCGGTCACGCGACTCGGCGATCTCGTGATCTTTCGCCGAAAGCTGCTCCCTAAGTGCCAGTATTTCCTTATCTTTTCTGTTCAGCCCCTCGCGCAGGTCGAGGAACTCGCGGCTCGTCGCGGGCGGGACGCGCGGCGGCGGCACGCTGGCCCGGCGGCGGAGCTCCTCGATTTCTCTGTGGAGCGCCGCGATCTCGGCGGCGCGCGGGTCGACCGCGGCCATCACCAGCGTGGGGTACGCCGGCCCTCCGGGGGGCGGAGGGGCGGACGCGGACGCGGGGCTCGTGGCGCCCGGCGGCGGCGCGGTCTCGACGAGCGCC
>CAZHGG010000398.1:0-6090 GCA_964531755.1 uncultured Polyangiaceae bacterium | reverse complement strand
AATGGCTCCGACTGCAGGACTCGAACCTGCGACCCGGCGGTTAACAGCCGCCTGCTCTACCAACTGAGCTAAGTCGGAAAATCTGCGGGTCTTCTACCCCCCAAGTCGGCGCAGGGTCAAGCGCGAACAACGCGCCGCTTCACCGGGATGCCCGTCGCCGCGCGCGGGCCCAGGTGCGCGGTCTCGGCGCCCGCCGTGGTGGTGGCCGCCGCGTGCTCGCACCTCTAGGCCGAGCCTCGAAGGCGATCGAGGGCTCCCTCGAAGCGGCGGCCGGTACGAACCTCCGGAACTTCGCTGCCGCCTCGGTCCAGCTGGCAGGCCCAGGGGTAGTCGCGTCAGCGGGCGCAGCGCCGACGCCCTCACCACCCCGCGCGCGCGGCCACTTCGCTCGCGTACCTTCCGTCTGGTCCCCGCCACGGCCGTGGCGCATCATGGCACCCGCAATGGAGAACGTCGTCGACATCATCGAGGCGGCGCGCGATCCCCTCGCGCTGGGTCGACACGGCGGCGGCGCGGGGCTGGCTCATCTGGCGCCAGATCGTCGAGGTCGAGCTGCCCGGCGATCGCGAAGAGCACCCCGCCCGAGAACAGCGAGCAGACCTTCGCTGCCTGCGACCGGACGTACACGCCCGCGGACCAGGACCTCCGCGCCGAGCCGGCCCGCGCGCGTGAGGCTGCGGAGCGCGCGCTGCGGCTCGAGGCGAGCGTGAACGGCGCCCGCGACGGGTGGGAGTCGTCGCGATGAGACGGCGATCCACGCCTGCCGAACCCGCACGCGACGTCGCCGTGGCGCTCGCCGCATTGTCCGCTGACGCTCTGCGCGAGGTCCTGCGCGAGATGTTGCTCCGGCTGGACGACAAGGCCCGAGACAGCGCGATCCATTCCCTGATCGAGCGCGCGGCGCGCGGCTCCGGGTGGGCGCCGGCGGCGCTCCGCGACGACGAGGTCACGGACGCGCTCGCGTTCGCGAGAGCGGCGGTGCGAGCCGGGCGCGCGGAGCCCTCCGACGTGGACGAGCACCTTCGCCGAGCGTCCGGCGCGTTCCTCCAGAAGGACTACTCCGCGGCCCACCGCATCTTCGCGGCGCTGTTGCTCCCCATAGGCGACGGGGACACATCGACCTCGGGCAGGACGAGCTCGTCGACGAGGTGCTCGGCACGGACGCCGCCGCGTGCGCGGCCCAGTACGTCGTGTCGACGTACATGCTCTCTGCTCCCGTAGAGCGCGCCGGCGCGGTCCTCGCGGCGATCCAAGCCGTGCGGGGGCTTGGTCACTTCTGGGAGCCGCTCGGGGAGCTCGAGCGCGTGGCCGTGGAGCCGCTGCCCGGGCTCGACGGGTTTCTGCCCGCCTGGCGCGCCCTCCTCGAGCAGAGGCCGGCCGGAAGACGCGGAGGTCACTGGGACTCCGACGAGGACCGATGGCTCCGCGAGGTCGTCCAGCGCCTGGATGGATCGGACGGGCTGGCGAAGATCGCGCGGACCACGAAGCGCGCCGACGATCTCCGCGCGTGGTGCGCGAGCCTGGTCGACGCCGGCGACTGGAAGGCCGCGCTTCCGGCGTTCGAGGAGGCAGCCGGGCTCGTGGCGGACCATGACTACGCGCGAGGCGAGCTGCTCGACGGCGCCGCGCTGGCGGCGCAGCGCCTCGGCCGCACAGACCTCTCGGCGTGGCTCGAGCGCGCATGGCGCGCCGTTCCCACCATGCTGCGCCTTCGCCGCTGGCTGGGTTCGGCGGGCACCAACGCTGCCTTGCGGCGGCGGGCGTCGGAGGCGCTCCTCGCGTGCCCGAAAGGAGCGGCTCGGCAGCGTGCGTTCCTCCACCTTCTCAAAGGGGAGATCGAGCCGGCCGCGGCGCTCCTGGCGGCGGCGCCCGGACTGGGGTGGTCGGACGGCGAGCACCCCGGCCACCTGCTGTTCCCGCTGTTCGCGTGGCTCCTGGGTGGGAAGAAGCCGCCGTCGCAGCGCACCGCGCTCATGGGGTATCACGGCATGGACCTCGATGCGCTCGAGGCGATGACGGCGGACGACGACGAGCCGCGCCTCGCCGCGCCCAACGTCGAGCAGCTCCTGGAGTCGGCTGGCGTGACCCGCATCCCGAACCCCGAGGCACAGCGCGCCGTCGCCCTCGCCATGCGAAAGGCCACCGAGACCCGCCTGGCCGGCGTTACGGAGCAGAAGCGGCGCCGTCACTATGGCCACGCAGCGCAGCTCGTCCGGGCCTGCGTCGTGTGCGACCCCTCGGCGGACACGGCGCGCTGGGTCGCGTCGCTGAGGGTCGAGCACAAGCGGTTCCACGCGCTCCGCGCCGAGCTCGACCGAGCCTTGGCGGCGCGGTGAGCGCGAAGATCTAGCCGAGCGCCGCAGCCGCTCGCTGGGACCTGCGCGGTGCGGACTCCGAGCCGGAGGCGCAGCCGAAGGCGAGGTGTCGCAGGAACCGGCAGTGAGCCCAGGTCTCGCGGCGAGGGCCGCCCCGACCGCAGGCTCAGCTTCAGCGGCTCGGGCGCAGCGCGAGGCCCTTGCGCGGAGCCGGGTCTTGGGCAATAGCGAACCAGGTGGTTCAGTTAGTGCGCGCTCGCCTCGATGCCTCCTTCTCGGCGCTGTCCGACGTGACCCGCCGCGGCGTGCTCGAGCACCTCGGCCGCGCAGATGCGTCGATCACCGACCTCGCTGAGAAGTTCGGCATGACCCTCACGGGCATGAAGAAGCACGTCTCGGTCTTGGAACAGGCCGGCTTGGTCGTGACCGAGAAGGTCGGCCGCGTGCGCACGTGCAAGCTCGGCGCTCGTCGGCTCGAGGAAGAGATGGCGTGGATCGAGAGGTATCGAACGCGGTGGGACCAACGGTTCGACGAGCTGGACCGCGTAGTGGCCGAGCGCGTTGCAGATGAGCGGACGCGCAGCGAATCGAGTGAATCAAGAGGGAAGTGAGCGCCGCCCGATGAAGAACCAAACGACAGCAGAACGAACGTCCGACCGCGAGATCGTGGTGACGCGCATCGTAAACGCGCCCGCGCGCATCGTCTTCGAGGCTTGGACCACGCCCGAGCTGTTCAAGCGCTGGTGGGTGCCCAAGTCGGTCCCGATCACGCTGCTGTCGTGCGAGCAGGACGTGCGCGTGGGTGGCAAGTACAGGCTGCTCTTCAGCGCCAACGGCTCCACCATGGAGTTCTTCGGGACGTACACGGAAGTGAAGCCTTTTACGCGCCTCGCCTGGACGAACGAAGAAGGCGGCCAAGAGCAGATCACGACAGTGACGTTCGACGAGAGGGACGGACAGACTCTCTTGGTCGTCCACAACCTCTTCGCCTCCAAGCAGGCGCTCGACGACGAGCTCGCCTCGGGCGGGACCGCGGCGCTGCCCGAGACGTTGGACCAACTCGAAGAGCTGGTCGCGGCGTTGGCGCCGCAACCCGGCGCTCGGAGCACCCCGTGACGGCGCGTTCAACGTCGCCCTAGCTCCGGCGTGAGCCATCGAACATTCCTCGCGCATCCTCGCGCGGGGGAGGGCCGCACACCTTCGTGTGCCAGCCGTGCCCTCGGCACCGCACGCAGGGCTACAGGAAGTCTCCGCCCGCCGCGCTCGCGCAGCGACCCACAAACGAAAGACGCGCACGAGCGGGGAGCTCGCGCGCGCCTCGCCACGGTCGACGGGGTGGCTTCAGCCGCTGCCCACGTTGATGTGTCCGTTGGTGCCCTTGCCCGACTTCACGCTGGTCCTGACGCGCATGGTTGCTCCGTTGGTGCCGCGACGCTGCGGCCCGGCAGGTGCTAGCGCGCCGCAGCCGCGTAGGCAAGCCGGCGTTGGCGCAGTGGTCAGTCGTCGGCGCTACGTAGGCGCGGAGACGGCCGTCGCGCTCGGCGGGCCGGCGTGCGAACATCGCCTCATGAGGGCTTCGAGCGCCGCCGCCGCGTGGACCGTCGCGTTTGTGTTGTTCGCCTGCACGGGCGACGAACCCGTCGCGCGAAAGAGCGACGACGGCGGTGCCACGGTCACGCCGACCGACGCCAGCACCCCCGCCGACGCCACCGCCCCGCTCGACGCCAGCGCCCCTCTCGACGCCGGCGCGGACGCGGCGCGGCCGGGCTTCACCTGCGGCGCCGGCGCGTGCGCCGCCGACCAGATGTGCTGCACGAGCACGACGGCGTTCATGTACCCCGACGACACGGCGTGCGAGGCGCGCGCGGGCGGCTGCAAGGGCGGCGGGGTGATCGTCGGCTGCACGTCCTCCGCGAGCTGCGTCGGCGGCGCGGTGTGCTGCGCCTTCCGGCGCCTCGACGACGGCGGTGCGCCGCCCGAGTTCACGCGGGTCGACTGCGTCGCGCCGACCTCGTGCGCCGCCCCCGCGATCGTGCTGTGCGATCTGACCGCGCCCGTGTGCGCCTCGGGC
Organism: uncultured Polyangiaceae bacterium; assembly: GCA_964531755.1. GTDB lineage: Bacteria > Myxococcota_A > Polyangia > Polyangiales > Polyangiaceae > JAAFHV01. The sequence continues at coordinate 1,704 of CAZHGG010000398.1, read as the reverse complement.
ACGTGCACGCCCGGCGAAGACGCGCGCTACGGCTACTGCAAGTGAGCGCGCGCGCTCGGCGCGGCCCTCACCCCGCGCGCCGGTAGTGCATCGCCACCGCGCCGTTCCGGAGCGGCGTCGCCGAGAGCAGCTCGAGCCTCCGCGTGGTGGGCAGTCCGGCCTCGTACAGGGTCGGGCCGTGGCCGGCGATCCTGGGGTGAACCAGAATCCGGTACTCGTCAATCAGGTCCAGGCGCTCCAGCGCGACCGCGAGCTTGCCGCTCCCGAGGAGGACGCCGGCCGGGGTCGCGTCTTTGACGCGCTGCACCCCCTCGCGCAGATCGCCGCCGATGGCGAGGGCGTGAGTGTTGGTCCACGGGAAGTGCGTCCGCGTCGTCGACACGACGTATTTCGGCTTGGCCTCGAGCTTCACCGCCCACTCGCGCAGCGCCGGCGGCGCCTCCACGTCGCCGCGCGCGACCGCCGGCCAGTAGTCTTCCATCAGCTCGTAGGTGGCGCGACCCCAGAGCATCGCCCCGCTCTCGTCCATGAGGCGGGTGAAGAAGGCGTGCGTCTCGTCGTCGGCGATCCCCTCCCGGTGGTCGAGGCAGCCGTCCAGCGTGACGTTGATGCTGAAGGTCAAGAGTCCCATGCGCCGGGTCTTAGCACTCATGGGCACTCAGCGGCGCCGGCGCCCCGAGACGTGGCAGGTCGCCGTCGCGCCCCCGCACGGCTCGCCTCCGTCACCAGAACGCGGGGCGCTCGGGCATCGGGGCGCTGCACTTACCGCAGCTCCGGTGGTCGTCGTTCACGTCCTCCAGGGAGGCGCACGCGGGGCAGCGGACCCAGAGCCGGTTCATGCGGCTCGGCGTCCACACGCTCGTCCACACCGAGGCGACGAAGTCCTCGCGGAAGAGCTCCTTCATCGCCACAGCGTGGTGCTTGGAGAGCGCGCGCTTCATCGACGCCTCGTCCTCCCAGGCCGTCACCGTGAAGCCGCGGAGCCCCGTGAAGCCCGTGACGATGGAGATGAACCCGGGCTCCGCCAGGAAGTCCCGCACGTTGTCGCGGGCGTGCGCGCGGATGCGCTCCTTCTCCGCCTCGCTGGCGCCCTGAATCCACGTGAGCGCGACCACGCCCGGGGGCTTGGGGTTCCCCGACGCGACGCGCATCGAGTAGCCGTACGTCGCGGCGCCCTGCTCGACCGGCTGCACGAGCGCCATGAGCCCGAAGCTCTCGACGAACGCCTTCTGGTCGAAGTACCTGCGGACCGCGCGGAGGCCGTCGTCGCCCACGTCGAAGACGTCTACGCCGCGCAGCGCGACCGGCCGCTCGGTGGGGAGGAGGCCCGGGCCGAGCGGGCCGCGGTTGTGCCCGCGCAGGAGCCACTCGACCGCGCAGCGATCCCCATGCCCGACCGGCGCGGACCGCTCGAAGGCGAGGTCGGGGAAGGCGGCGCAGAGCGGCTCCACGACGCGCGCGACGTCCCCGCCCAGGACCGCGCCGGCGGTCGTCGGGTCCTCGTATGTGCCCCGTGGGGCGAACGTGCGCGCGACCGCCGCGGCGTCGTGGGCGTTCCATGCGTCGAAGTACGCGTCGACGAGCGCGCCGTGCGTGATCGCGTCGGTGGCCATGGCGGGCTCCTGATGGTCCGCGCTCAGCGGCCGAGGGTCTCGATGATGAGGTTCGCGGTCTCGGTGCCCGAGAAGTTCTGCTGGCCGGTGA
>CAZHGG010000397.1:0-6112 GCA_964531755.1 uncultured Polyangiaceae bacterium | reverse complement strand
ACGCGCGCGGCGAGCTGCTCTTCGAGGCCGCGCGCCTCGCGGTGGGCGCGGGCGATCTCGAGCTCGGCCTCCAGCGAGCCCACGAGGCCGCGCGGGTGGCGCCGGGCCTGGCGTCGGCGGCGGTGCTCGCCCGCTCCCTCGAGTACCGCTCGCGAGGTATCGGCGGGGTCGAGGACGCGCTCGCCGTGGTCGGTGACCTCGCGACGAGCTCGCGCGACCTGTCCGAGCCCGATCGGGTCGTGCGGGCCTTCCTCGTGTCCGCGGCGACGCGCGTGGCGCACGGCCCGGCGCGGGCGCTCTCCGTGCTCGAGCCCCTCGTCCGCGAGCTGGGGCAGCACGCGCTCCTCTCGTTCGCGCTCGCCGAGAGCTACGCGGGCGAGGGGCGGTTCGCCGAGGCGCTCGCGGCCTACGACGAGGCGCTGAAAGGCCCGCTCCACGGCCTCCACGAGCTCCCCGAGGTCGCGATCTTGGCCGCCGCGGCCGCGGAGGCGGCGGGCGACGTGCCGCGCGCCATGGGGTACGTCGATTTGGCGGTGGCCGCGCCGAGCACCCGCGTCGCCGCGCTCGAGCGTGGTCGGCGCCTCGCGGGCAAGGTCGGCGACGTGGAGCGAGAGCGCGCGCTCCTTCGGGAGCTCGTCGCGACGCTCGAGGGCGCGGCCCGCCTCGACGCGGCCCGGGAGCTGGCGCACTCGCTCCTCGCGTCCGCCAGCCCGGCCGACCACGAGGAGGCCCGCGCGCTCAGCGCGACCCTCCCCGAGGCGAGCCCCGCCTCTCTGGAGCTCCGCGCCCGCCTCGAGGAGCTCTCGACCGAGGGCGATCGGAGCACGGCCCCCGCGCCGGAGCCGCTCAGGCTCGCGCTCGCCGGCCTCTCGACGACCCTCGCGTCGGCTGGCGTCCCGCCGGCCTCTGGGCAGGCCACCCACGCCCGCCGCCCGCCGCCCGTCGACGCGGCGGCGCTCTCGGCGGAGGCGATCGAGGCGTTCCTCTCCGGGGGGCGGCGTCCGTCCGTGGGAGCCCCGGCGCCGGACCCGTTCCCGCAGGACACCGCGCGCGACCCGTTCGCGCCGCCGCAGCCTCCGAGCGCCGCGGAGCTCGAGGCCGTCTCCACGAAGCCTACCCCGCCGCGCGGGATGGCCGCGGCGGTCTTGGCGTCGACCAGCAGCGCCGGGCAAGCGCGCATCGAGACGCTGCCGTCGATCCCCGCCGAGGTGTTTCGCGCCGTGCAGAAGGGCACGCTCCCGGACGCTCGCGGCGAGGCCGCGCTCGACCTCGCCCAGGCGTGCGTCACGGACGGCCGCCACGACGCGGCCGAGGCCCTCCTCGTGGAGGCCACCAGCGCGGGCTCGGCCGTCGCCGCGGACCTCCTCGCGGGCCTCCTCGAGGCCGACCCGCAGCGGCGCACCCTGGCGATGAAGGCGAGGCGCCTCGCCGCAGAGCTCTCGCCGGGAGATCCGCGCCGCCTCGCAGCGCTCCGCCGTACAGCGACCCTCGACCAGAACGCGAACCTCGAGCGCGCGCTGGCCCACCTGGAGGGTTGCCTCCAGGGCCGCGAGGTCGCGCCGCCCCCGGAGCTCCACTTCCAAGCCGAGCAGCCCGGCATGCTCGAGGTGCTGACGCGCCCGAGCCGCGCTGGCGTCGGCGAGGCCTTCCGCCTCGTGTGGGAGCACGCGGCGCCCACGCTGGTGCGCCACGCGAGCGCCTCCGCGGAGGGCCTCCGCCGGCTGCTGCCTGGCGAGCCCAGCCTCGCCGGCGCTGTCTTCGGCGAGGTCGTGCGCCTGCTCGGCCTCCGGAGGGCGGGGCTGTACCGCGGCGAGGCGCCAGGCTACCCGTCCGCGCGCGGACTCTTGCTCGCGCCGCCGGCGGGCCTCGTCGAGGGGAGCCTCACCGACGCCTCTCCGGAGCTCCCGTTTCTCCTCGGCGCGGCGCTCGGCGCCTCGCTTCCGCCGCAGGTCGTGCTGCTGGGCCAGCCCGTCGAGCGTGCGCGCACCCTCTTCCGCGCGATGCTCGGCGCGTTCGGCCCATCCATCGGGGCCCTCGCGATCGATCGCCACACCGCGGAGCTCGGCGAGGCGCTCTGGCAGACCCTGCCCGCCCGCGCGCAGCGGCGCCTCACCGACCTGCTCGCGCAGGCGACGCCCGCGAGCTTCGACGACGCGTACGCCTCCGCGCGCCTGGCGTCGCTCCGCGTGGGGCTCTTCGTCTCTGGCGATTTTCGGCAGGCGGTCCGCGCGGTCCTCGTCACCGTCGGGCAAGATCCGCGGCTCGCCGACTCGGCCGGCGCCGTGATGGACCTGACGAGCGAGCTGCCGGCGCTCTCGGACCTCTACCGCCTCGCGCTGCGCCCCGAGTACGCCGACGCGCGGTTCTTCTTGCCGGGTCGCTCGGGCGGCGGCGGGCAGTCCGCGCCATGAGCCGACCGATCCGCGAGCTGCTGCGGCGAGGGTTCGCGTGCGCCGGATGCGCGGCCGTGGTGGGCCTGCTCGCGGCGTGCATCATCGCCGAGCCACCCTCCGACCTGCCCGAGCTTCCGAGGTTTCGCCCCACCATCCTGCGCGGGTCAGTCGTCCCCTCGACCAGCGGCGTCCTCGGCGCGTTCCCCGACCGGTTCATCGTTCCGGTCGAGCTCGTCGATCCCAACGTGACGCTGAGCTACCGCGTGTACCTCGACTACAACCCGATCACCGGCGAGGGTCTCGATTTCCCGGGCACCATAGGGCCCGGTGGCACGCCCTCGCGCGTCCGCGTGATCGACTTCAAGGCCACGGCGCCGCCGGACCTCACCCGGTGCCACGTGATCGAGTTCGTCGTCGCCGAGTCGTTTTTCGCTGAGTTGGAGGGGAAGGGCGCCCACGCCCCACGCGAGCCGGGGGGCGACAGCGTGAGCTGGTTCTACAGTCCGGGCGGGGACTTCAGCGGGTGCCCCGTCGTCGACGCCGGCGTCCTGCCGTTGAGCGACGCCGGAGGCGACGCCGACGCGGGGGGCTCGTGACCCCCGCGGAGGGCGCGGGCGCTCGGCGCGCGCTCCGGCCGGTCGGCCTCGCGGTGGCGTTCATGGTCGCGGCGTCGTGCGCGCCGATCACGGGCTCGCCCATCTCGTCGGCGCCGCGCAACACCTGCGAGTCAGGCCCCTGCGAGCGCTACGACCAGCCGGGCCCCCGGCCGAGCTGTACGGGCGCCGGCCGCTGCGAGGTCGCGGGCCGGCCCGAGTACCCGTATGTGCTCGTCGTGGCGATCCCCGGGACGTCCTTCTTCGCCCCCAACCAGACCATGCTCCTTCGCAGCCAGGACCTGAGAGGCGGCCCCTCCTGTCCGGCCGCGAGCTGCATCTCGCTGCCGCCCATCATCGACGTCTCGGGTGCCTACCGCGTCTCCCGCGAGGCCGCTGCGCTCGTGGGCCTCGACCTCGGCGCCGACACGCGAGCGCTCCCGGCACAGACGGTGTTCTTCCCGGAGATCGTCCTCGACGACGGCGCGCGCGTCGAGGCGAGCGACGTTGGGCTCCCGGCGCAGCCTGTGTTCGCAGACGCGCTCCCCGGCCCAGGGTATCGCGCCTTCCTGCCGGCGGGCCCGTTCCGTCGCGTCGCGTACCCGTCGCCGCCGCTCGACGCGGCCCTCCCGCCGGTCGCGTCCGCTGTGTCGGTGCGCGTGGACACAGTGCAGAACAAGATCCCCTTGTTCTCCGACTCGTTCGAGGTAGGCCGCGCGCCTACCGGCCTCGATGACCCGAGCGGTGAGTCGCGCACGGCGCAGGTCCGCCGCGCTGGCGGCCTCGACGGCTTCGTGGCGTACCTGCGCGATCGCAAGACCGAGCGGCGCGTCTCCTCCGCGCGGGCGCTCTCGGGCGCGGTCGCGCAGGTGCGCCTCGACACCGTCGCCGAGAACGGCACCGGCGGCGCGCTGCGCGACGGCATCGACATCGTCGTCGCACCGAGCCCGCGGTGGCTCGCCGTCCCCACGCTGGTCGATCGCATCATCGCCGGCGCGGGCCTCCGGCTCGTGTACCCCGACTTGCCCCCGCCGACGCCGGTCGTGGCGCGCGTCGTCGCGTCGATCGGCGGCGTCGCCGCGAGGGTCTCGTTCGAGAGCGCCGCCATCGAGACCGCGGACGGCACGGCCACCTCGTCGCTGTCGTACCGGGCGACGGTGCGCACGGACCCGGACGGGCGCCTCGCGACCGTGTTGCCGCCGGGAACGTACGACGTGTTCGTCGAGCCGGAGGACGCCGCGCGCAGCCTCGGCAAGGCTCGACAGAGCGTGACGGTGCGGGGCGCGAGCGCCGAGGTCGAGCTGCGTGTGCGTCCGAAGGGGCGGGTGTCGGGCCGGGTACGACTCTCCGACGGTCGACCGCTCGCGAACGCCCAGCTCGAGTGGAGCCCGTCGGCCGCCAAGCGCCCAACGACGGGGCTCACGCCGCGGCCTGCGCGTACGTCGACCGACGATCTCGGCGCGTTCTCGGTGCCGCTCGACGAAGGGGAGTACGACCTCGCGGTGTCGCCGGAGCCGCTCACGGGCTTCCCCCGCCTCGTGTCTCTCGGCAGGCCGGTGGGACCCAACGACGCGACGCTCGAGGACGTGGTGGTGTTCGCGCCGACCCGGCTCGCGTGGACGATCAAGGATCCGGGCGGGCTGGCACCCATCGTGCGCGCTGTGGTGCGCGCGTTCGGCTATGTTGCGAGTGAAGCGGCGTACGTCGAGGTCGGCTCGGCGCTGACCGACACGACCGGCAGCTTCGAGATGCTCGTCGGTCCGCTCCCGAAGTAGCGAGCGCCGAGGTCCAGGAGAGTGGAAGATGCAGCACCAAGACAACGTCCCCATCGTCGCGCGGCTCGTGCGCCGGGGCTCGGGCGACGCAGGGCCCCAAGGCGTCTCGATCCTCGCGCTGGCCGCGGCGGCGTTTGGCGCACAGCAGCCGCCCGATCGCACCCCCCCGACCGGCTTCGACCCGGCGACCGTCGCCCTCTTCGAAGGGCTGGTGGAGTGCGCCTACCTCGTCGCGACCGCCGACGGGGTCTTTGACGAGCGCGAGCGCGAGGCGTTCGAGCGCCTCATCCATGCCTCCTGCGGCGGCGTGGTCTCCGGCCGACAGATCTCCGCCCTCGTGGACGATTTCGAGGCGCTCCTCGAGGAGGATGGCGCGGACGCGCGCCTCGAGGCGGCGGCGTCCGCGTTCAAGAGGAGGGTCCACGCCGAGGAGGCCCTGCGTGTGGCGGTGGCCATGGCCCACGCGTCCTCCGGCGTGAGCGACGAGGAGCGCGCGCTCATCGACCGGCTCGCGGCACGCTGCGGTCTCACGGCGGAGGACGTGGCGGCGGCGTACGCCGAGGTCGAGGCCGAGCTGGCCCGCGCCCGCGCGTAGTGGACGAGCCGCTCAGTCGAGGGCCTCTCGGGACATTGCGAAGAGGGCGGCCTCCTCGTCACGCCCGGCGTTCCGGGCCTCGCGCTCGAGCCGCGCCAGCACCGCGCGCTGGTGGACGAGCAGCTCGGGGCGTCGCGCCTCGGGCGCGTCGTCGAGCCGCGCCGACAGCAGCGCCAGCAGCTCCAGGCTGCGGCCGAGCATCGACAGGAGCTCCACGAGCTCGTCGACCACGGCGTCTTGCGTAGGATCGGCGCGCAGGCGGTCGACGAGCGCCTCCACGCGCGCGGCGAGGGCGTGCTCGTCCTCCTCGCCGCCGAAGCTGACGCGGGTCTCGGGCGCCGAGTCGACGGGAGCGTCCACCGGGGTCGGCGGGGTGTGGGGCGCGCCGAGCACCGTGGCGTGGACCGAGCGTCGGCTCTCGTCGTTGTAGGCGTCGGGCGGCGCCGACTCGCGCACGAGCGCGCGCCGCTCGGCGAGCAGCTCCCGCGAGGAGGGGAGCAGCGAGAGCCCGAGCTCCAGCGTTCGGAGGGCCGCGACCGGGCTCCGCAACACGTCGGCCTCGAGTCGGATGACCTCCCGCAGCGCGGGGAGGAGGTCGTCGTGCGCGAGAACGTGGGCCTGTTCGCGGAAGGCGCCGAGCGCGAGGGACGCCCCCGCCGCGTCGCCGAGGGCGGCGCGGCACCGCGCCTCGACGAGGCGGCCGAGGGTCGCCTCGGGCGTGTTGGCCGGGATCTCCGCCGCGCGCGCCGCCGCGGC
>CAZHGG010000396.1:0-6127 GCA_964531755.1 uncultured Polyangiaceae bacterium | reverse complement strand
CACCGGTGGCGGCATCGTCGCGAGCAGGCGTGCCGCGAGATCGATGCTGCGATCGGTGAGTTCGCGCGAGGCCTGCGCCAGTTCTTCACTGGTCTGCACCATCGCGATGTTGCGCTCCATGTCTTCGGCGGTCCAGCCGCGCGAGTGCGCGATGTACGGGAACTGCGGGAACTGGCACCCGAGCTCGCCGAAGAACCCGAGGAGCTGGCCGGCCACCGCCTGCACGTTGTCCTGGCCGCCGGTGATGATCGCCCCGACCACCTTGTTCTGGAGGAGCACACGGTTGGCGATCGTGACCTGGTTCTGGATGCAGTTCATCCGCTCGACCATCTTGAAGTAGAGGCTGCTCGGGGCGCCCCACCGGATGGGCGTCGCGACGAGGAACACGTCGCCCCAGTGCACGAGCGCCTCGTAGACCCGGTCGAGCTGGTCGTTCGGGTCCATCTGGGTGATCGAGCACGGCCAGGTGCACGCCCGCGCGGCCTTCGAATAGAAGCCCTCGCACGCGCGGAAGGAGAGCTCGCGGAGCCGGATCGAGCGGGTCTCGTGGCCCCGCTCGGCGGCGTGGGCGAGCGCGGTCTCGAGCAGCGCCTCCGACGTGGAGAAGCGCGGGTAGTCGGCGCTCATCGCCGTCGTCGAGATGCCGACCACGCGCACCTTCCCCGGGGCGCGCTCGATCGCCCGCGCGAGCGGGTGGGGCGCGTGCGGCTTCTTCGCGCGCTTCTTGTGCGGCTTGGGGCTCACGAGCACGCGGCCGGCGCGCACCTTCACGCGGTACGCGGGGACCACGTCCTCCTCGAAGCCCCGCTCCCCCTCGCCGCCGACCCGGTGAAACTTCCACTGGTGCCACGGGCAGACGATGTAGTCGCCCTCGAGCGTGCCCTTGCCGAGCGGCCCGCCGGCGTGGTTGCAGGCGCCGTGGATCGCGCCGAAGACGCCGTCTTTGTAGCTCAGCGCGACGCGCGTGTTGCCGACCGTGATCTGCTGCACCTCGCGCTCGCGGAGCTCGTCGACCGCGCCCACGTCCACCCAGCCTTCGGTGCCTTCCGTGCTCATGCCCCGAGGATGCCACGGGAGGGCCGGGCGTGTCGTCGCTCGCGCTCGCCGCGACATCGCGGGAGAGGATGCGGAGCTCCGAGGGCGCGCGATCGTGGCCTATGGGAGGGCGCGGCGACGCCTCGCCACCTGGCAGCGCGTGGCTACGTTTGGGTGCATGGAACCTCGAAGAACGCTCCCCTCGACGACTGGCGGCGCGCCCTGGCGGGCGGTCGCGTTCACCTCCACCGCGCTGGTCGCCGCGGCGCTCTCCTGCAGCGCCAGCACGCCCGCGACCGACGCTGGCCAAGGCCTCCCGGGCGACGCGGAGGGGCCGTTGGCTGACGTCGGGCGCGACGCCCTCGACGCCGGGCCGGGCGACGCGCCGGGCGCGAAGGGTCGGCTCTACGCGTTCGTGACGGTCGAGCGGTGGCAGCGCGCGAACGTGCAGACCGCGACCATGGGCGCCATCGTCCCGTTCCACCTCGACGCGCCCGCCCCGGGCTACCGCCGTGTCGACCCGCGCTGCATCGTCCACTACGAGACCGACTGGCGGAGCACGGGGCTCACGCCGCCGTCGTTCGGTGCGATCACGATCGACGGGGTCAAGGGCGGATCGGTGACGTGGCAGGGAGATCGCTTCGACCAAGGGTTCGACCTCAGCCCGGATGGATTCGGCGAGGGTGACGTCCTCACGGTGCGCTCCACGGGGGGCGACGTCCCGCCCTTCACGTTCAAGGGCGCGGTGCCTGGCGTCCCCGTGTTGACCTCGCACGACAACCTCGGCCCGGGTCCTTCGGCGATCCGCATCCCGCGGAGCCAGGCGATGTCGCTCACGTGGACCCCGGTCAAGGGCGAGATCCTCGTCATGTTCCTCCAGGGCAACCAGCCCGCGTTCGCCATTCGCCGCGGGATTCACTGCTTCTTCCCCGGCGAGGACGGCGCCGCGACGGTGCCGGCGGCGGCGCTCGGCGAGCTCCTCTCGTCCAGGGAGGTCGACACCACGAACTTCTACTTCGGCCTCGTCCAGCGCGATCGTCGCGAGCTCGCCGACATCGACGTCGACTTCCTGCTCTGGAACGCTCGGCAGACGCGCGTGACCGTGGATCCCTGAGCGTCGCGGGCCCTCCCGGGCGCGCGGCGCGGAGCGTCGAGGGTGCCCGGTGCCAAGATTGGCGTCCGCGGGGGGCGTCTGGATTCGGGCCGAAGAGTCGGCGGCGCGGGCTCCGTGGACCTCTTTGCCAAACGTCGCGCTGCTACGGCGTGGCCGAGGCCTCGTGGTGCGCGCCCGCGACGTCCCCGACGTACGCGCCGTCTGCCTTGTCCGTGTCGCCCTCGGCAAGAACGCGGCGCTCTTGCAGTCCGCGAGCTCCTGCGGCGTGGTGACGAGCTCCTCGTACGGGGGGCACCTCACGTTCGGCTTGGCGCACACCTCGAGGGCGAACTCCTCCATCGCCTCGCCGCCGCGATTATTCGAACGAAGGACGCAGCCAACCCGTGAAGAGCTTGGTGGGCTTGACGATCGGTACCGCGGGCATCGTGCTGGCAAAGGGAACCGCGAAGGACTCGGTGGTGGCTGGGACCGGGCTGCATGGTCCACCGAGGGTCCTCGCGGACGCGACGAGGATCGATGTCGGCGGGAGGTTTCCGGGGATGACCCGATAGACGCCAACATCTGTCGAGAACAAGAGCGCGTAGTTCGGCCACGTCCTCGTCCCAGAGGTCCCGAGGCTCGAAGGCGGCGCGATGTACGCGACTCCCGAGCAGTCGGAGCTCGTGAAGACGAGATTCGGGGCGGGCAGGGCCCCCGCGCCCACGTTGGCGGCGTAGATGGGCGCTTGCTCGGTTGACTGGGTCTTCCAGACGTATCCGGCTGCGTCAGCGATGAAGAAGTTGGTACCGTCCGTGTCCACGACTCGGACGACCGCGTTGCTGGAGTCTCGCCACACCACGTGGCCCGCTGTCGGCGACGGAGTGGTTCCGCCGTCGGACCCTCCCGACGTGCTCGCGTCGGCGCCTGGGGCCGCCGGCGCTCCTGGGGCGCCTGCCTCACCGGGAGGTCCCCCCGAGCCCGCTGGGCCGGGTGAGCCGGGAGGTCCCGCCGGCCCCGCCGGCCCGTCGCTCCCTGTGCACGCGGTCGCCGCGACCATCAAGACCACCCACAGACCTCGTCGCATACCCCACCTCCGCCAGCGAGTGTGCCAGCGGGTCCACCGGTTGTCACACTCAGCGGACCTGCCCGGGCACGAAAGTGAGCTCGCGGTTCACGCGGAAGACGAAGTCTTCGCGGGCGGCTACCGGACGTCGTCGCCTCGCGCCGTAACGGCGTGGGAGAGGCCTCGTCGTGCGCGCCCGCGACGTCCCCGACGTACGCGCCGTCCGCGTTGTCGGTGTCGCCCTCGGGGTAGAACGCGGCGTTCTTGTAGTCCGCGAGCTCCCGCGGCGTGCGGGCGTTCAGGAAGGTGACGAGCTCGTGGGTGCGCGACGGGAGCAAGTTGCGCATTCGGCGCGCAAGCGCGCGTCCGGGACGGCTCGCACGTCGCCATTCTAGGCGCTTCTCTTCGAGCCAGGCCGTGGCACGCGTCGTGCTCCAGGCGCCGTTTTGGAGAGGAGCACTCATGAACGCCTGCGCTACGTGTGGTTCGAGGTTCAACGGCGACGCTTACGACGCCGGGGGGTGCGGCGGTTGCCGGACCGCGCGCGGCGCGTCCGTTCCGAGCGAGACGCGGCCCACGATCGGAAGACCCGGCAGGCCAGCCCGAGCGAAGGTGAGCGCGTGGGTGTTCGGGATCGTGGGAGCCTCAACGCTGTCGGTGGCCGCGTGTGGCACGACGGTCGCGACAGTCGACGGGACCGACGCCGGGACCGATGGCGCGGGGGCCGTGGACGCTCGCGCGGCGGACGACGCGCGCCCAGGCGACGAGACGGGTCCTCCCCGCGATGCGGGCGACGCCGGCTTAGGATTGGACGCGGGCGACGCTGCCGGCGATGCGAGCACGTCCGACGCGGACGCCTCGGTCGCTTCAGACGCTTCGGCGGACGCCATCAGGCCTGACGCGGCGGATGCCGCGGTCTGCGCGGTCGGCGCGACACGCTGCAATCCGCTCGCGCCCGCCGAGGTCGAGAGCTGCAACGCGCTCGGCGCCTGGGAGTCGCAGATGGTTTGCCCCACCGCCTGCAGCGGGGGCTCCTGCGTCGGCCCGACCTGCGGCGACGGCACCGTCGACGTGGGCGAGCAGTGCGACGACGCGAACCCGGACAAGTGCGATGGCTGCGAGAGCTGCGAGCATCGTCGCTGGTTGAGCATCCCCGCGCGCACATCCGCGAACGTACCTGGCATCGCCGCTTCGCTTCCGCGCGGAAGCCTGTGCGTCGAGGCGTGGGCGAAGGTGGGCGCCGTCGGGGACGCGGTCATCGCGTCCTCGTATGGATCGGGAAACAACGGCGCGTTTCTCCTCCGCTGCCAGGCGGGGCGGGTGGTCTTCGTGAACCAGGTGGGGGGCACCTTCGTCGAGGCGGCCGCGAACGGCACGACGTGCGCGAACGGTCAGTGGCACCACTTCGCGGGCTGCCGCTCGGTGATCGGGGCCACGCTCACCAACACGGTCTTCCTGGACGGAGAACTGAAGGCCACCGCGACCGGGACGACCGCATCCATCGGCGCGAACGCCCCCGTATTCTTCGGCGGCGTCACGTACGGGGCGGACGGCCTCGGCGGCGCCATCGACGAGGTGCGCATCTCGAGCACGGTCCGCTACCCGGGGAGCTTCACGCCGGCTCGTCGGCTGACGAGCGACCCGGACACGGTCGCGCTGTGGCACCTCGACGAGGGGGCAGGCGCTACGTTCGCCGACGCGTCGGGCAATGGGCACACCGGCACCCTCGGAGTCGGCACCGACTGGCAGCTCGACACCGGCTACAGCGCGGCGATCTGCGCGGGCGCGCCGACCTGCGGCAACGGGGCCATCGACGTGGGCGAGCAGTGCGACGACGCGAACGCGAACAAGTGCGACGGCTGCGAGAGCTGCGAGCTGCGGCACTGGGCGACCCTGCCCACGCGCACCTCCGCGAGCGTCCCGAGCATCACCGCCGCCCTCCCGCGAGGGAGCCTCTGCGTGGAGGGCTGGGCGAAGATCGGCGCGGTCGGCGACGCCGTCATCGCCTCGTCCTACGGAAGCGGCACGAACGGCGCGTTCATTCTTCGGTGCCAGGGCTCGCGCGTGGCCTTCGCCAACGAGGCGGGGGGCGCAGTCGTCGAGGCGGCGGCCAACGGGACCACCTGCGGCGACGGCCAGTGGCACCATTTCGCGGGGTGCCGCGCGGTCGCGGGCGCGACCGTGACCAACACGGTCTTTCTGGACGGCGAGCTCAAGGCCACCGCCTCCGGCGCGTCGACGTCGATCGGCGCGAACGCGCCCCTGTTCTTCGGGGGCGTGACCTACGGCTCCGATGGACTCGGTGGCGCGCTCGACGAGGTCCGCATCTCGAGCAACGTTCGCTACGCGGCGAGGTTCATCCCGGAGCGCCGTCTCACCACCGACGCGAGCACGGTCGGCCTGTGGCACTTCGACGAGGGCGCCGGCGCCACGTTCGCCGACGCCTCTGGGAATGGCTACGACGGCCAGATGGGAGGCGCGGGGTGGGCCGTGGACACCGGGTTTAGCGCGGGGGTTTGTAGGTAGCTGACTGGGGCTCGGGCGCGAGGCGTTCGCGCGTCGCGCTCGGGCCGGACGACGCTATAGCTCGTCGTGAGGCCGCTCCAAGCCGCGCGCTCAACAATCTCGGGCCCGAGGAACGACGCTATCGGTCCTCCGAGCGTGCGAACGGCGAGACCCGCGCGGACGTGCTCTGCGAGCTCGAGAAACGTGCCGAAGAAGGTGCTACTAACGGCAGGCCGTCGACGACAACCAAGCCGCCGTCGAGAAGGTTCTCCGGCGGTAGAACGCCGCCGGACCTCGCTCTCGAAGCGCGACGCGCACTATGACGAGTCAGGCCGGAGCTCGGCAAGCCATGGGGTCGCGCGGCGCGCCGGGCTCTCTGCGTCTGCTCGGCGTCGCGGAACTTGCGGCGGCCGTGCGCGTTGCAGCCAGCC
>CAZHGG010000395.1:0-6139 GCA_964531755.1 uncultured Polyangiaceae bacterium | reverse complement strand
GCGTCACGATCACGGGCGGGCGCCGCCACGGCGTGCCCGACGTCGTGCGCGTGCAGCTCGTCGACGCGACCGCCGCCTCGCGCCCGGACGCCGGCGCTCCGTGAGCCGCTCGGCGCCCCGGACGCCTACTTGGCGCAGCCGCGCGCGGCGGTGCTAAGGTCCGCGGCGCGCATGCTCATCCCGTACATCCACGTGCCCGACTTCGAGATCGGTCCGCTGCCGGTCATCCACAAATCGATCCCGCTCCACCCGTTCGGGCTGCTCGTGGCCACGGGCGTCATCGTGGGCGCGTGGCTCGCCACCTGGCGGGCGCGGCGGCGCGGCATCGACGAGCAGCACCTCAACTCGTTCATCACGTGGATCCTCGTCTTCGGCTTCATGGGAGGCCACATGCTCGACGAGATCTTCTACCACCCGGCCGAGCTCATGCGCCGGCCCGAGTCGCTGTTCTTCCTGTGGGAGGGCCTGAGCTCGTTCGGCGGCTTCACGGGCGCGGTGATCGGCGGCGTGCTGTGGAAGTACTTCTACGCGGTGCCCATGCTCGACACGCCGCTGTTCACGCTCTTCAAGTTCCGGAGGCGCAAGGTGGCGGCGCCCCTCTTGCCCTTCGCCGACCTCATCATGTCGGTCTTCCCCGTCGCGTGGATTTTCGGCCGCGGCGGATGCAGCGTCGTGCACGATCACAAGGGCGCGCTCGTCGACTCGCCGCTCTCGGTCGAGTTCCCGAAGTACGGCCTCGGGCAGCACGCGCCCATGCAGCTCGTGCACGGCCCGGAGCTCCGGTTCGACCTCGGCCTGCTCGAGTGGATGTTCACGGTGGTCCTCGCGACCGCCTTCGCGCTCACCTGGAAGAAGCGGCTGCCCGTCGGCACGTACATCGTCATCACCGCGCTCACGTACTCGCCGGTGCGCTTCGTCCTCGACTACTTCCGGCTCCACCAGGGCGCCGAGTCCGACCCGCGCTACGGCGGGCTCACGCCGGGTCAGTGGGCGAGCGTCGCGTTCTTCGCTTTCGGGCTCGTGATGTGGCGGCGCGTCCGCGCGCTCGATGCCTCGAAGGTGGACCTCTACGCTCCCTTCATGGTGCGAGAGGGCCGCGCCGAGGTGCCCGCCACCCCGGCCGACGACGCCGGCGCCGAGGCCGACAAGACCTGAGGCGCCTACGGCGAGCCCTCGCGCCCCTCGTCGGCCTCCGCGAGGTGCCGCTCGAGCAGGGCGCGGACGTCGGGCGGGAAGGGGAGCTTGCGGGGTCCGCCGGGCTCTCGGAGCGCGCAGCACACGACCGTGTGCGCGACGGTGGCCGCGTGCACGCCGTCGCCGCGCTCGAAGCGGTAGCGCAGCGTGCACGAGGTCGACCCGAGGTGCACCACGTCGGTCCGGATCGTCACCGAGTCGCCGTAGCGCAGCGGTGCGGCGTAGGTCGTGTCGACGCGGACGGCGGGGAAGCCGATCGCGCGCCCCATCACGGCCCCCACGTAGCCGCCCTCGAGGCCGCCGAAGAGCTCCTCCATCGCCTCGTGGGCGTAGTTCAGGAAGCGAGCGAAGAACACGATGGACGCCGCGTCGACCTCTTCGAAGCGCACCTTCCGCTCGTACGTGATCATGCCGTTGCCTTATCGGGCGCGTGTGGCCGCGGCAAGGCGCTTCGATTTCGTTTACGGCCGCGCGCGATTCGCTCTAAGGAAGTCGGAGCAAGGATGCTCACGCCCAAGCCCGTCGTCGTCGTGTCGCTGCTCGCGCTCAGCGTCGCCCTCGTGCCCGCGGCCACGGCCGGGCTCGCGGGGTGCGGCCCGTCGCGCTGCGGGGCGCAGTGCCCGGCCGACCCCGAGCCCACGGCGGCGCAGCGCAGCCGCTGCGAGGCGAACGTCGCGCCCACGCCCGCCTGCCAAGCAGAGTTCGTGGCGCTAGGCGACTGCTCCTCGGGGCTCACCGTCTGCGGCCGGGACGACCGCACCGATCCCGCCGGGACCGCGCAGGTCGTCCTGAAGGAGTGCGGGCCCCAGCTGGCCGCCTACACCGACTGCACCTCCCGCGCCGCGCGGGCAAAATGACCGCCCCGCGCGGAAAATTCAGATTCACGCGAATGAATTTGCCGTCTCCCGCGGTTGGCGTGTAGAACCGGTGTCCTATTCGCCCGTGTGGGTCGATTGGCCTACAAGAGCAGCTTTGGAGGAGATCATGAAGAAGATCGTAGCTGGTATGTTGGCGTCGGCCGTCGCGGCGCTGTTCGTCGTGAGCGCAACCCCGGGCTGCTCGAGCAGCGTCGACTGCAGCGCGCAGAAGTGCTCCGCTGACCCCGCGCCGACGGACGCGGATAAGAAGGCGTGCGAGGCCGAGAAGTCGGGCGCCTGCGGGTCCGAGTACAACGCCGCGGGCAGCTGCGTGAACGGCAAGGTCACCTGCGGCTCGGACAACAAGACCGACGCCACCTCCGCCCTCAAGGCGATCGGTGACTGCGCGACCGAGATCAAGGCCTACTCGGACTGCAAGGCCAAGAACGCGGGCACCGACGCGGGCAAGTGAGGCGAGGCGCCCGACCCCGTCGGGCCCCCGGGAGAACGCGGCGAAGACCTCGGTCGACGCCGCGTCGCTCTTTTTGTCTGCCCAGTGAATGTTCCTCGGTGCACCGCGTCTGAGTCGGAGCGATCGCGCCGGAAGCGCGACGATCCTTGGAGGAGAGCCGAATGAAGAAGATCGTAGCGGGTATGGTGGTGTCGGCCGTCGCGGCGCTGTTCGTCGTGAGCGCAACCCCGGGCTGCTCGAGCAGCGTCGACTGCAGCGCGCAGAAGTGCTCCGCTGACCCCGCGCCGACGGACGCGGATAAGAAGGCGTGCGAGGCCGAGAAGTCGGGCGCCTGCGGGTCCGAGTACAACGCCGCGGGCAGCTGCGTGAACGGCAAGGTCACCTGCGGCTCGGACAACAAGACCGACGCCACCTCCGCCCTCAAGGCGATCGGTGACTGCGCGACCGAGATCAAGGCCTACTCGGACTGCAAGGCCAAGAACGCGGGCACCGACGCGGGCAAGTGAGGCGAGGCGCCCGACCCGTCGGGCCCGGGAGAACGCGGCGAAGACCTCGGTCGACGCCGCGTCCTCGTTTTTGTCGGCGTGCGCGGGGCGGCGCGCTCGCCAGCGCTACCGGCGATCCTTGCCGAGGCTCGCGAGCGCGAGCTTGAGGTAGGAGAGCTGGCTCCTCGCCGCCTGCTTGGCGAGCTCCACGGGGTCCTTGTCGCGGGCGCCCCGCCGCCCGGAGAGCTCTCCCGACTCGTAGAGCGCGCGGGTCGCGGCGCGCTGGAGCTTGCCGCTCGAGGTCTTGGGCAGCGCCCCGGGCGCGAGCGCCACGGCGTCGTCGAGCGTGAGCCCGAGCCCCTCGAGCACCGCGCGGCGCACCGCGCTCATCAGCGCCTCGGCCCGGATCGCGGCGCCCGGGCCCACGGGGGCGTCGGTCGCCTCGAACGCGACCACCACGCGCTCGCGGTCCGCCGCCGGGTCGCCGAGGCCGAACGCGACGACGCTCCCCTTGCGCACCCCCGGCACCCGGCCGGCCTCCCACTCGAGGTCCTGCGGGTAGTGGTTGCGCCCGTTCACGATGATGACGTCCTTCGCCCGGCCGCACACGAAGACGCGGCCCTCATGCAGGAACCCGAGATCGCCCGTGCGCAAGAACCGGCCCGCGAGGGCCTCACGGGTGCGCTCCGTGTCCTCCCAGTAGCCGGTCATGAGGCTCGGCCCGTGAACCCGCAGCTCGCCCACCTCGCCCTCGGGCAGGGGCGCCGCGCTCTCCGCGTCATCCATGGAGAATACACGTATCTCGTGCCCCGGGAACGCGCGCCCGCAGGAGACGAGGCGCGCGGCGTCGGGCGCTTCGGGCCCGACGACCCGCGCGCGGCCGGTGGCGGTGAGGTGGGGGGCGTCCACCGCGAGCGTGCGCACGCCCTGGCCGAGCTCGCTGAACGACACCGCGAGGCTGGACTCCGCCAGGCCGTACGAGGGCAGGAGCGCTTCCCGGCGGAACCCGACCCTGGCGAACGCTTGGGCGAACGCCTCCAGGGTCTCGGGGCGGATGGGCTCGGCCCCGCACCCCGCGACGCGCCACGACGAGAGGTCGAGCCCCTCGAGGTCACGCTCCCGGATGCGCTTGACGGCGAGCGCAAAGGCGAAATTGGGCTGAAACGCGATCGTGCCGCGGTGGCGGGTGATGGCCTGGAAGAGGCTGACGGGGCGCTTCAGGAAGAGCAGCGAGGGGAGGAACGTGACGCTCACCTGGTGGAAGAGCGGCGCGAGCACGAAGCCGATGAGCCCCATGTCGTGGTAGAGCGGCAGCCACGAGACGCCCATGTCGGCCTCGGGGTCGGCGCGCAGCCCGTCGCGCATGATGCAGGCCGCGTTGGCGCGGAGGGCCTCGTGGGTGAGCGTGACGCCCTTGGGGCGCGACGTCGAGCCGCTCGTGAACTGGAGGAAGGCGACGTCGGTCGGGCGGAGCGTGGGCGGGCGCAGGGGCTCCAGCGACTCGCGGATGCCCTCGATGGCGAGCACCTGCTCGAGGTCGGGGCACGCCTCCTGGACCGTCCCGAGCAGCCGCTTGATGGCGGCGGTGGTGAGCTCCGCGCGGGCTCCGCTCTTCGCGACGATGTGGCGCGTGTTGTCGAGGTAGGGCTGGATCGGGCCGAGGCCGAGCGGCGGGTAGATGGGCACGGGCACGACGCCCGCGCGGATGGCGCCGAGGAACGCGACCACGAAGTCCTCGTTCTGCGGGAGGATGAGGCCGCAGCGGTCGCCCTTCTGGAGGCCGAGGGCCTGGAGCGCCCCGCCGTACCGGGCGCTGGCCCGCTCGAGCGCCGAGAACGAGAAGGTCGCCTCCGCGCCGCTCGCGCCGCGGAAGCCGGGCACGCCCTCCTCGGAGAGGAACCGGAAGCCCCGCGACGGGTCCACGCCGGCGGCCTCCTCGATGGCGTGCGCGACGGACCAGGTAGGCGTCGTCATCTCGGCAGCAGGGTCTAGCACCTCGGGGCCCCCTCGCGAACCCGTGGGCACCCGCCCGCGGCCGAGCGCCCCGCGCGAGTCGTTTTTGACACCGGGCGAGGATTGCCGCGATACTCTCGCAGCCATGGCCCTCATCGAGACCGAAGAAGCCGCCCGCCGCCTCGCTCGCGCGATCGCCAGCGATCTCAGCCTCTACAACGAGGAGAAGATCGTGAACGGGATCACGAACGACAACCTGTTCGACACGCTGGCCGAGGAGATCGAGGAGGGCCGCGCGCTCTTCAAGCGCCGCGTGGCGCCCGAGCTCTACCCGAAGAACTTCTACGATCGCGCGCTCGTGGACATCCTCGTGAAGGCCAAGGGGCACATCAAGTCGAAGATCTGGTGACGGGCGACGGGCACGAGCCCGAGCTCCGCGTCCTGGTGCCCGAGTCTGCGCGCGGCCTGCGCCTCGATCGCTTCCTCGCGCTCGCGCTGGAGGGCCAGCGCGCGCCCCTCTCGCAGCTCTCTCGCTCCGAGCTGAAGCGCTGGATCGACGAGGGCCGCGTGACCGTGGCGGGCGCAGCGAAGAGAGCGGCCGACAAGGTGCGCCCGGGCGACGAGGTGCGCGTGCGGCCCGCGTCGCCGCCGCCGACGCGCGCCGTGCCCGACGCCACCGTGCCCTTCGAGGTCCTCTACGAGGACGACGAGGTGGTGGTCGTCGACAAGCCCGCGGGCGTGGTCGTGCACCCCGCCGCCGGGCACGTCACCGGCACGCTCGTGTACGGGCTCCTCGCGCGCGGCTATTTCGATCGCGAGCCCGCGCTGCTCGACGGCCCCGACGACGACGAGGCCGACGCCGAGCGCTCGCGCCCCGGCATCGTCCATCGGCTCGACAAGGACACGAGCGGCGTCATGGTGGTGGCGCGCACGGCGCGCGCGCGCGAGGCGCTGAAGGCGCAGTTCGCGGCGCACACCATCGATCGCGCGTACGAGGCGGTGTGCGTGGGGGCGCTCGCCTCCACGACGTTCGCGACTCTGCACGGTCGTAATCCTTCGAATCGACTGCTTTTTTCTTCGCGTGTGAGAGAGGGCAAGCGGGCCGTCACCCACGTGGTGGCCGAGCGCTCCTACCGCGGCCTCGCCACGCGAATCACCTGCCGCCTCGAGACCGGCCG
>CAZHGG010000394.1:0-6142 GCA_964531755.1 uncultured Polyangiaceae bacterium | reverse complement strand
CTCGGGGCCGCGGCGCTCGGGGGCGCGCTCGACGGGCCGGGCGCGGCCGGGTCGCTCGAGCGAGAGCAGCCTGCGAGGGCGAGGGTGAGCGCGGTGGCGAGCGAGGCCCAGGGGCGTGGAGAGCGCATCGCCACCGCGTACCACGGCTGCCGCCCTCGCGAAGCTCACATCGCCTACAGGCCACCGGTGCGGCGGGCTTGCGCGAAGGACAAAGGCGCGCGAGCCGGCCCGCCCTCGTCGGGGCGAAGCCGGCTCGCGCTTCGGTGTGGTCGTCGCGCTTCGAGGAGCGCCTTACTTGCCGAGGAGCGTCACGCGGGCGTTGCCCCCGCCGGGCAGGTTGCCGTAGCGGAACTCGACGCGACGGATGACGCGCCGCGCTCCGGGGAGGTCGATGGCGCGGGTGGTCGAGCCCGGGCCGAACACGAGGCGGGTGTTGGGGGAGAACGACTCGCCGTTCGCGAAGACGACCTTGATGTCGAACATCTCGAGGGCGCTGTCGGTCACGACGACCTGGATGGTCGAGAAGGTGCCGTCGTCGGCGCCGACCTGGATGACGTCACGATCGAGGCGGCCGTTGACGGGGCGCTCCCCGAGCTTCCTCCACCCCGCGGCGGGCGGCGGCGGCGGAAGAGCGGCCGCCTTGCCCCACAGCTCGACGCGGGCGTTGCCCCCACCCGGGAGGTTGCCGTAGCGGAACTCGACGCGCCGAATGACGCGCGCCGCGCCCGGCAGGTCGATGACGCGGCTGACGCTGTCGCGGCCGAAGACGAGGCGGGTGTTGGGGGAGAACGACTCGCCGTTCCCGAAGACGACCTTGACGTCGAACATCTCGAGGGCGCTGTTCTCCACCTTGATCTGGATGGAGGTGAACGCGCCGTCGTCGGCGCCCACCTGGATGACGTCCCGGTCGAGGCGGCCATTGACGGGGCGCTCCCCGAGCTTCTTCCATCCCGCCGTGGACGGAGGCGGCGGCGGGGGCGGCGGCGCGCCCGCCTTGCCCCAGAGCTCCACGCGCGCGTTGCCGCCGCCGGGCAGGTTGCCGTACCGGAACTCGACGCGGCGAATGACCCGCTTCTCGCCGGGGAGGTCGATCACGCGGGTGGTGGCCTCGCGGCCGAAGACGAGGCGGGTGTTGGGGGAGAACGACTCGCCGTTCCCGAAGACGACCTTGATGTCGAACATCTGGAGCGAGCTGTTCTCGACCTTCACCTGAATGGCGGTGAAGACGCCGTCGTCGGCGCCCACCTGGATGACGTCGCGGTCGACCCGGCCCTGCACGGTCCGCTCCCCGAGCTTCTTCCACTCCCCCCTCGAGTCGGCGCGCGCGGGCTTGGCCCCGACCACCAACAGAGACATCGCCATGACGAACAGAAATCCAAGCCACCTTCGGCCCATGGGCTCACCCCCTTTTGGTTGAGAAACGCTGAACGTAGACGGCCCGCGGCCCAGTGTATTCAGCTTCGGCGTCCCGTACGGAAGAGTAAGATGGCGCCCCTGCCTCGCCCCACCTCGCCCCACCTCTCCCCCACCTCGCCCCACCTCGCCCTGCCTCGCCCCCACCTCGCCCTCCATGTCGGCGGCGCGTCGTGCGACTCAGCGCCTCGAGGGCGCGGCCTTCATCGAGAAGGTCGAGGGCGTGGCGCCCTGCCGCAGGAACGCGATCATCACGTACTCCTCGGCGGTCTTCTTGGGGCCGCGGGTCTCGGTGAGCGCCCGGTACGCGGCCTTCACGCGGCGCCGCTTGTAGCTCGTGTAGAGCGCCTGCGCGCCCTGCATCTCGGGCATCCACGACGAGCGGGCGTGGCCGAGCAGATCCCGCGCCTCCTCCAGGGTGACGCACCCTTGCCCGGCCGCGGCCATGTGCGCGCGGAGCCGCGTGATCTCCTCGTGCGAGATCCCGAACAGGAACTCCTCGAAGGCGAGGAGCTGCTCCTCCTCCACGTCGTCTTCCCCGAAGTAGTCGAGGAAGCGGTGGTCGCGCGCCTCGCGGAAGAGCTGGAAGACCTCGTGGGTGCCGAGCAGGGTGCCCAGCACGGGCAGCAGCTTCGTGCGCGCCTCCCACGTCGACTCGAGCAGGGGCGCGAAGTCGTCGACCTCGATGTCCAGGCGCTCCTCCCAGATGCGAAAGAGGAAGGCGGCGGCGCCGGTCTTCACGCGGGGCTCCGAGTCGGGCGCGGTGACCAGCGACACGAACACCTCCTCCGCGAGCTTCGTGTAGATCGACTGCCCGACCTCGTGGGCGAGCCGCCACCGCAGCTCGGGGCTCGCCGCGAGCTCGCCGTCTCCACCCGAGAGCGCAGGGGCGTCGAGCGCGTACCCGAGCGCCTTCAGGAAGTTGATCTTGGCGATGAGGTACGCCTGCCCGAGCACGGCCTTGGTGGGCAGGTGCAGGTCGAGGTCGTAGTCGGGCACGCGGCACAGGAGCTCGATGAGGCTCTCACCGCCGAACTCGCGCGCCCCCGACGTCCATGAGGTCGAGAGCGTCGGGCAGTCGCGGATGAGCTCCGCGGCCCGCTGCAGCCGCGCGCGGCTCGCCTCGAGCTCCCGGTAGCGGTCGCCGCTCGCCCTCGCCAGGGCCTCGAGCGCCTCGCCCACGGTCTCTCGCTCCGCGGCGTCGAAGAAGAACCAGTCTCGCCTCGAAGACATGACCTCAGCGTACCCCGTTCCGGCGCGTCGCGCCGTCATGCCCGGGCCAGTCGCTCGCCACGAGGCGCCGACGACAAGCTGATATGGTAAGCGGCCGCCACCCCTTAGGCCCCGAGGATCGAGGAAGACGATGGACTACTCCGACACCGTGCTGCGCGCCCTCACCGACGACGGCAGCTTCCGGGTGATCGCGGTCGAGACCACGAGCACGGTGCGCGACGCGGTCGCGGCGCAGCGCACGCCGCCCTCGCTTCGCCGCACCTTCGCCGACTTCCTCACCGGCGGCGTCCTCGTCCGCGAGAGCATGTCGCCCGAGCTGCGTGTACAATGCATTCTTCAAGACGACGCGCGCTCCCGCGTGGTGGCCGACGCGCACCCCGACGGCACCACCCGCGGCCTCGTGCAGCTCGCGGGCTCGGCGGAGGCGCTCTCGCTCGGCGATCGGTCGATCATGCAGGTCGCGCGCACCCTGAGCAACGGCGCGCTGCACCAGGGCGTGGTGAGCGTGCCCACCGACGGGGGCATCGCGGGCGCGTTCATGGGGTACATGCAGAGCTCCGAGCAGATCACCACGATGATCGCCGTCGGCACGCTGCTCGTCGACGGCGAGATCGCCGCCGCCGGGGGGTACCTCGTCCAGATCTTGCCCGGCTTCGCGGAGGGGCCGCTCATGGTCATGACCGAGCGGCTCAACGACTTCGCCGACATCGTGCCGCTCCTCGCGCGCGGCGTGGGCTCCCCGAAGGCGCTCCTCACGGAGATCCTCTACGGCATGCCCTTCAGCGTGGTCGGCGAGCGCACGATCGCGTTCGGCTGCAACTGCAGCGCCACCCGGCTCACCGCCAGCCTGGCCACCCTCCCCAAGGGCGATCTCGAGTCGCTCCTCGCCGACAAGCGTGTGCTCGAGATCGAGTGCGACTTCTGCCGCAAAGAGTACCGCTTGAGCCCCGAGCACTTGAAGGGCCTGCTCTCGCCGAACTAACGAGCCTCGGTGCCGAGGGGGCGCGCGAGGGAGCTCATCGGCGTTAGTGCTGCGAGCCGACGCAGCTTCCGCCCAGCGGCAGTGAGCCCGGGACCGTGAAGGCCAACGAGAGGCCGCCGATGGTGGTGGTGTACGCGCCCGCGCGGAGGGCGCGCTCGCAGATCACGCCGCCGCCGCCGCAGTCGGCGGTGGGGGCGACCTGGGCGCCTCGGGCGCCTCGGGCGCTTGGGCCCCGGCGTCGACCGGTTTTCCGCAGAAATCGGCGGTGAGGCGCACGATACCTCCCGCCGGCGCCTCGGCCTCGCACCCGACCGTTGGCGGGACGCCGGACGACGAGAAGCAGCCAATCGGGGCGACCAGGAAGCGGACGGGCGCGCCGACCCGGAGCTCCTCGGTCGCGCCGCCGTCCCGCCGCACCCCGAGCACGCACAGGCGCGCCAGGGGCCGCTCGCAGGGGCGGCTCGCGTCGGCCTACGGGGACGCGCTGTTCGCGCGCTCCCCTGAGTCGCCGCCCTGGAGGGGTTGGGCGTCGCGCGCGCCAGCGTCGGTGGGAGCGGTCGAGGTGCGACAGGCCATCACGGCGGTCGCGATGCCTATCGAAACGAAGAGAGAGCGGGTGAGGGTGTTCATCGTGGTGGAGCAAGGGTTAGAACTGTGAGCCCACGCAGCGCCCCCCGGGGGGAAGCGAGCTCGGGACCGTAAAGACCAACGTGAGGCCGCCGAGGGTGGCGGTGTACGCGCCCGCGTCGAGGGCGCGCTCGCAGCTCGCGAAGCCGCCGCCGCTGCAGTCGGGGGTGCAGCCCCCCGCGCCGCCGACCGAGCCGATGCAGAACGCGCCGGTGACGGGCACGTCGCTGCCCGTGGGCGCGCCCACGTCGCACCGGGCCTCGCGTACGACGCTGCAGGACGACGAGAAGCAGCCCTTCGGGAAGAGCTGGAAGCGCACGGCCGCGCCGACCGCGAGCTCCTCCGTCGCGCCGCCCTCGCCGACGGTCCCGCGGACGCACACGCGCCCGACGGGGGCGACCGTGCAGGCGCCGGCGTCGGCGTCGGGGCGCGCGGCGTCCGGCCGAGCGCCGTCGTCGCGAGCGTCGGTCGCTTGCCCATCGCCCACGTCGGCGTCGGTCGGGCCAGTCGCGTCGGTCGCTTGGCCGTCGCGCGCCCCCGCGTCCTCGGGAGGGGTCGAGGTGCCACAGGCCGCTGCGGTGCCCGCGATACCGAGAGAGACCCAGAAGACCCGGAGAGCGGAGGACATGACCACAAGCCTAGCACCACGCCGGAGAGCCCTGAGGAGCGCGGGGAGCGCCAGATCACCGCGTCAGGTGCGCCTCGCCCCGGCGCCTTGGCCCACGTTTTCTTTTTCGGGGCTCAACGGTCACGCTTTGTGTCTTCGCGGCTAGTTGTGCTGAGCGGTCGTCCCCCCTCAGCCTCCCTACGTGAGACATCACGTGTCCGTGAAGCTCCTCACCCCGTACTCTCGACCATCGGAGATCGACCATGGCGCCTCGCGGCGTAAGCTCGAGGGGCACGACTTACAAGAAAGGAGGATGAGATGAAGCGAATCAAGGTTCGTCATTGCGGCAACTGACCGCGTGACTCTTTCGTGGAGCCGGGCGGGGGGCTTGCCCTCGGCCCGGTTCGCTATGTGCCTGGAGGGGCGACCGATGCCAGTCGACGTGATCGTGGTGGGCGCGGGGTTGTGCGGCGCGACGGTGGCGGGCCGCCTGTCCCAAGCCGGCGTGCGCTGCGCGCTGCTCGAGGCGGGGCCGGGCGCGCCGGACGCGGTGCCTACACACACGGCCGCCTTCGCGCGCGAGACCGCGTCACTCACCAAAGTCGACGAGCGCGAGTGGGCGTTCCGCGCGGAGCGTCGCCCCATCGAATGGATGCGGGTTCGCGCGGCCGGCGGCCGCACGCTTCTCTGGGGCGGCTGGGCCGACCGCCCCGATGAGGGCAACCTCCGCGACGCCCGGACACTGGGCTACCCGTGGCCGCTCTCCTTCAATCGGCTTGACGAACTGGTGCGGCGCGCGGAGCGAAGGCTCTCGGTACGCAGCGGGCATCGAGGTCCGCTGGTCAAGCTGCTGCAACGCGCGGGCGTGGGCGCCCAGCCGAAGCGTGCGTTCGTCGGCCCGGGTGGGCACAGGCCACTCTTTGCGCTCGATATCGCGGGCCACGCGACGCTCCGCCCCCGCACGATCGCGCTCCGCGTCGCGCTCGATCGCGACGGCGCGACCCGCGGTGTAGAGTGCATCGATCCCGACACCCTCCGCGTGGCTACGCTGGAGGCGCGCGCGGTCGTGCTCGCGGCCTCAGCGATCGAGTCGGCGCGCGTCCTCGCGGCGACGGGCGGCCTGGAGCTCCCTCACATCGGGCAAGGGCTTCACGAGCACGTGTACTGCGGCGTGATTGCGATCGTGCCCGTGCCTCCGCCTCTGGGAGAGGCGGGGCCGCTCGAGGGCGCACGCGTGACCGGCGAGCGGTGCGCGTCGGGACTCGGCTTCAGCGTCGAGG
>CAZHGG010000393.1:0-6150 GCA_964531755.1 uncultured Polyangiaceae bacterium | reverse complement strand
ACATGGCGAGCCTGCCGACGCTCGACGACAAGTGGCTCGAGGTGCGGGCGGAGCTCCGCCGCGGCTCGGTGAGCGTATGGCTGGACGACCGGCTCGTCGCCCACAAGGGCGACGCCGCCGTCGATCCGACCGGCACGGTGCGCGTGACGCTCGGCGAGGGGGCCGGCCTCGCGAGGCTCACCACACGGGCGCTCTCGGGGAATCGCTGCTCCGCACAGCGCGGATATCGCCCGCTCGCCCTCGGCGGCCACGTCAACGCGCGCGCCCTGCTCGGCGGGCGCCCGGTCGCGCCCGCCTCCCTGCCGCCGCCCGGCGAGGAGGCCTGCGTGCGGGGCGTCCCGTTCGTGTTTCCAGGGCCCGGGCTCGATGGCAACGATCACGTCGACGTCGGGATGAGCGCGCTCCGGCAGGCGAACTTCGAGGGATACTCCCCCTCGTCCGGCGGCCCGATGTCCCGATGGGTGGGGGCGAGCGAGCGAGATCCCACGCGAATTCAGCTCCGCTTCGCCAACGGCGCGTTCTCGGCGCTCCACCTGGTCGCCGCGAGCGACGGGCGCGACGACTCGGTGCCCATCGTGACGGCCGCGTTCTACCGCCCAGGCGCCGGCTTCGCGCGCTCGTTCGTGGGGCGGGCGCCGCTCGCGACGACCACGGCGGCTGCCACCGCGCTCCCGGTGCGCCTCGCGGACGGCCACCCGGTGGCGCTCCACCACCTCACGATTCCCCTCGATCCAGGGCTCCTCTCTTCCTTTGGTGATCTCGACGTCGTCGAGCTCGAGCTCACGAAGGAGACCCGACTCTACCGAAACTACCCTGATCCGATCACCTACGGAGTTCACCAGGCCGGGCGGCCATCCAGCGTGCACGTCTACGCGGCCACGCTCGAGGAGGCGCCGATCACCTTCGCGTGGCGCCCCGCGCGCTTTGGCCATGTGTGGCAATCTCCCGAACAGCCGGCGTACATCGCCCAAGTCGCGAATCGAACACCGAGCGCCCAGACAGGCAGGCTCACGATCACGACGAAGAGCTACGACGGCACGGAGACGACGACCCACGAGCGCGAGGTGTCGCTCCCGCCGGGCCCGGCGGACCTCCTCGGGGGCAAACCGATCGAGCTCGACGTCGAGCTCCCCGTGAAGCTATTTGGCTATCACGACGTCAAGGCGACGCTCGCGATCGCGGGGCAGACGTGGACGGAGAGCCGGTCATTCGTGAAGCTCGCGCCCGACACGCGCAGCGCGCGGTGGAAGCCCGGGCGCGGCGCCCTCTTCGGCTTCTGGAGCTACGGCAGCGGGCACGGGGGGCCGAAGGCCGAGCACTCTGTCCGGCTCATGGCCATGGCCGGGGCCCGCAGCGGCATGAGCTACCTTCCCGACCTGCCGCCCGACGCCACGCGCATCACCGAGGCCCACTGGGACCGAGTGGGCGGAAACCCCTGGGTCATCGCGGCCGAGCCGTGGCCGCGCACCAAGCGCGCGGCGCTGCGCCGGAAGGCCGTGAAGGAGTGGCGCGAGTGGGACGCGGGGATCCCGCCAAGGCACCGCCCCGATCACGTCCCCATCTTCCCGGAGCCCAGCGTGAGCGCGCGGATGACCCTCGCGCACCCGCCGGAGTACTGGGGTGAGCAGCCTCTCGTGCCCACTCCCGAGGAGCGCGAGCGAATACGCATGCTGGTGGAGACCGCGACGCTGGCCGCAGCGACCGCGCGCGCGGAGAAGCCCGGCGTCAAGGTGCTCGTGCCGTGGGGCGACCCGGGCTTCGTGTGGCCACTGCTGCGCGCCGGCCTCTCCAAGAGCGTCGTCGACGGGTCGGGGCTCGACATCGCGGGGTTCGAGCGCATGCCCGAGCGCCAGCTCCACGAGCAGTCGCTCCATCGGCTCTACTGGGTGCGAAAGGAGTACGAGAAGGCCGGCATCCCCGAACCCGACCTCCGCTTCGTGGAGGGGATCTTCGTGCCCACCGAGCCAGGCGCGGTGTCGTGGCGCGAGCAGATGGACATCTACCATCGGTGGTCGCTCCTCTCGATGGCGTACGGCGTGAAGCGGTTCTACTCGGGGTGGTACGCCTTCGACTCTTCGGACGGCTACGGCGCCGAGCACTACGGCGGCTGCGGGATCCAGACCAAGATCCCCTACGCCGCGCCGAAACCAGCGTATGCCGCGTTCGCTACCATGACCGATCGGCTGAACGAGGCCAATTTCGACGGCTGGGTAAAGACCGGCTCGACCTCCACGTTCGCCCTCCGCTTCGCGCGCCCCGACTCGCGCGGGTGGGTGTACGCGCTGTGGACGCTGCGCGGGACGAGGCCCGTCACGCTCACGCTGAGCGCCGACGGCGCGGTGGACGTCACCGACTCGATGAACAACACCCGCGCGGCGCGGAGCGAGGGCGGGCGCGTGACCCTCGCGACGAGCCCCTCGGTCACGTACGTGACGACCTCCAGCGCCGCCCTGTCGATCGCGGCCATCGCGGTGGGGA
This sequence comes from uncultured Polyangiaceae bacterium, assembly GCA_964531755.1. Taxonomy (GTDB): domain Bacteria; phylum Myxococcota_A; class Polyangia; order Polyangiales; family Polyangiaceae; genus JAAFHV01. Next base: position 3,672 of record CAZHGG010000393.1, on the reverse strand, counting down.
CGCCCGACCACTCGGACGCGCAGCCCGACGCCGGGGCGAAGCTCGTCGCCAACCTAGCCGACGGGTCGTGGGCCTTCACGGGCGAGCGCGATCTCACCCTCGAGGGCAACCACCTCGCGATGATGCACTATCCGGGGCGCTTCACGGCGCGCCCCACCCAGGACCCGGTCCACGGCGCCATGCTCACGAGCAAGCTCGAGCGGCAGGCGACCACCCACGAGCTCATGCCGTGGTACCGCGTCCTGCGGCCGAAGAGCCCAATACCCCTGCCCGGCGCGCCCGCGAGGCTCGGCCTGTGGGTCAAGGCCGCGAGCGACTGGGGCCGCGTGATCTACGTCCTCCGGGACGCGAAGGGCGAGCGCTGGGAGAGCATCGGCGCCAAGGACGCGTACAACGCGGACGACATCCACTCGTGGAGCCAGTTTGCCTTCGACGGCGCGCGGTACCTCGCGTTCGAGCTCCCCGGGCACACCGGGTGGGACACGTACCGGAAGAACGGCACCACCTGGTGGCGCGCCGACGAGGGCGACGGCGTGGTCGATCTGCCGCTCTCGCTCGAGGCGGTCGTCGTGGAGCAGCGCACCCACGTGCTCTACGTGAACGACGTCGCGCCCGCCGCCTCCGACGAGGTGAGCCTCGGGCGGCTGTATGCCGAGTACGACTCCCCCGACGACGCGACCGAGGAGGCCGTGCGGGTGAGCCGACTCCGCGCCCCGGCGCCCGTGCGCAAGGCGCCGCTGCCGAACCCCATCGCGGAGCTGGAGAAGACGGGGCAGGGCGCGGCGCCCGCGATCACAGCCGTGCGGCCCCCCTCGCACGCGTACGACGGCACGCGCGCGCACATCGACTTTCGGCCCGCGCGCGGCAAGCTGCGACATGAGCTGTGGGTCAGCGCGCACGCCGATGGCGAGGCCGCGGTGAACCTCACGCCCGAGGGGCTCGCGCCCGGCGAGCTCGTGACAGGCCTCCGCGCGGGACTGCCACTTTATTACTGGCTCGTCGCCGTCGACGGGCGAGGCCGCCGCACGAAGCCCTCGAAGCCCGTGCGGCACGTGCTGGTCGACGCGTTCATTACCAAGTAGTCGCGCCGGTCGGGGGTGCCATTCAGCTCCGAGTCGCCACCACGGCGCCCATCACGGAGTAGCCAGGACAGCGCACGAGCCGCGCGCCTTCGAGGCCCGCCGCCTCGCACCAGCGCGCCACGTCCGCGAGCCCGTACACGCCGCCGAGGGCGGTGCGGAGGCCGAGGTGGACGGCGTAGAAGGCGCGCCCGAGCCGGTCGTCGAAGGTCTCGTCGGCGAACGCGTCGATGACGACGAGCTCTCCGCCGGGCATGAGCCGCTCCGCGAAGCGGGCCACCAGGCGCCCGGCGGCCTCGGGGGTCTCGAGGTGGACGACGTTGGCCATGACGACGCGGTCGAAGCGGCCCTCGGGCACCGCCTGGAAGTAGTCGCCCGCCATGAGGGTCACGCGCTTGGCGAGCGCGGGGTCCTCCGCGTGGAGCCGCGGCGTGAGCTCCGCGACGACCTCGGGCAGATCCAGCCCGACCAGCGAGGCCTCGGGGCTGCGCGCGAGCATGGCGCGCGACCAGACGGCGCTGCCGCAGCCCACGTCGAGCACGCGTCCACGCGCGGGCAGCAGCTCGGCGAGCGCCTCCGCAGGCCGGCGGAACCTGGCGCCCAGGTAGCCCACGGCCGACCGGTAGAGCTCGCCGCGACGCGCGGGCGCGTCGATGGGCACGACCGGAGTCCCGGTGGCGAGGAAGGCGTCGAGCTCGGTCCACGGCCAGCCCCCGGGCATGCCCTCGTCGCGCGTGTACCCCTCGGGCACCCTCGCGCACGCGCCCGCCGCGGCGAGCGCGTCGAGGACGAGCCCGGTGGCGCGCGCCGAGGTCCCGCAGAGCGCCGCGAGGGCCTCGGCCGACTGCGGCGCGGGGGTGAGCGCGCGCCAGAGGCCGCTGCGTTCGGCCGCCAACACGAGCGGCACGAGGCCGCGCTCGAACAGATCGCCGGGGCCCCCCAAGAGAGATGACGTCATCGCGTGATGCTCCTTCGTTGCAACAGGTACACCGAGTCCTCGTGATCGAGGGCCCACTCGAGATCATGCTCGCCGTCGAACGCGGCGCGCACCGCGCGCGCGAGGCGGGTGAGCGCCGCGAGGTGCGCGTCGTCGAGCGTGGGCGCGGCCGCGCGCGCCGGGTCGACCGGGACCTGCCGTGTGCCGCCCTCGTGGGCGACGAACTCGACGTCTTTGTGGCCTATCCGGCGCTCGAGCACCTCCCCCTCGTGGCTGAGGCGGTATCCGTCGGGGGTCACCGCGCCGAGCACGACGGCCTCGCCGAGTCCCCACGAGGACTCGATCACGAGCTCGCGGGCGCGCGTCGTGGGGTGTCGCGTGAAGAGGACCCCCGCCACCCTCGCGTCGACCATGCGCTGCACGACGATGGCCATCCGGGGCGCGCCGGGGAGCCCGAGCCGCGCACGGTACGCGAGGGCGGCGGGCGACGTCGCGGACGCGTGCACCTGGAGCACCGCGGCGCGGACGGCCGGCGCCGCGACGTGCAGGAGGGAGAGGTGCTGCCCGGCGAAGCTCGCCGTCGCGCCGTCTTCGCCGAGCGCCGACGAGCGCACCGCCCAGCGCCCTTCAGGCACCGCCAGCGGCGCCCCCGCCGCCACGCGGTCGGTCGCGTCGACGTCGAGGGCGAACCCCCCGGGCACGGGGAGGCCCGCGCCGAGGGCGTGCGCGAGCTGGGACGCCTTCCCGCCGAAGCGGCGGCGATCGTGGGCGCTCGCGAGCGGAGCCAGCGGGACCACGGCGCTCACACCCCGAGGGGCGTCACGAGCCCCGTGTCGCCGTCGACGCGCACGCGCTCTCCGTCGCGGAGCGAGGCGGTCGCGGTGCGAGTGCCCACGACCGCGGGGATGCCAAACTCGCGCGAGACGATGGCGGCGTGGCTGAGCGCGCCGCCGCGATCCGTCACGATGGCGCCGAGCAGCGGCAAGATCACGTTGATGGCGGGCGTCGTCAGCGACGCGACGAGCACGTCGCCCTGCTCGATCCGCTCGAGATCGCCAGGCTCGGTGCAGACGCGGGCGCGCCCCTCGTGGACGCCGGGGCTCACGGCGAGGCCTCGCAGGGCGTCGCGCGACTCGGCGGCGGGCGCGGTGTGCGTGGCGTCGCCCACGTCCCCCATCGCGCCCATGTACGCCTCCAGCGCGCGGGCGCACCGGCGGGCCGCCTCGTGCGGGAGCCAGTCGGCGGGAGGGGGCGGCTCGGGCGCGCCCCCGAGCGTGTCCGGGACGCGATCACCACGGAGGAGCTCGGTGAGGCGCGCGCGCTCGGTCAGCTCGGCGACGAGCGGCGCGCACGCGCCCGGCGCCGCGGTGAGCAGCCTCGCGAGCTCGTCGCTCGTGCCCATGAACGCGAGCCCCGGGTCGGCGAGCGTGCCTCGCGCGGAGAGCCGCTTGCCGGCCTCCTTCACTCCGCGACGCCCGAGGCCGAGGACCGGGAGCGCCCCGTAGAGGTGACGCTCGTCGCGGAGCCTGTAGGTGAGCTGCGCGTCCTCGAGGAGCCGCGCGACCTCCGCGCGGTGCTGCGCCGGCGCGGCGTCGAGCGCCCGCGCGGCCGCGGCCGCCGCGGCCGCGCTGGACACGCCGCTCGAGGGCGCGCGCA
>CAZHGG010000392.1:0-6160 GCA_964531755.1 uncultured Polyangiaceae bacterium | reverse complement strand
CGTGGACCGCCGCGGGGATCGTCCCCGCGGAGCCGGCCGACGACGCGACCTGGCTGCGGCGCGTGCACTTCGACGTCGTGGGCGCGCCGCCCACGCCCGAGGCGGTGCTCGCGTTCCTGGCGGACAAGTCCGCGGACAAGCGCGCGCGCAAGGTCGAGGAGCTGCTCGCGTCGCCCGCGTACGTGGCCCACTGGACGAACTATTGGGAGGACGTGCTGCTCGGGCACGAGGCGCGCGACCAGCGCCTCGACCGGGCGGCGTTTCGCGCGTGGCTGCACGCGCGCGTCGCGGCGAACACCCCGTGGGACGCGGTGGTCTCCGAGCTCGTGTCGGCCACGGGCCAGAACGGCGACGGCGGCCCCCGCGGCCTCATGGCGATGGACGCGCCCACCAGCGACGCGCCCATGGCCGCGGGCGCGATGGGCGCGGAGAGCGGCGGCGACGGCGCGGGCGACGCGGTCAACGGCGCTGTAAACTACACGCTCCGCTTCGCGGCGCCGCAGGACCTCGCCGGCGCGGCCTCTCGCACGTTCCTCGGCGTGCAGATCCAGTGCGCGCAGTGCCACGACCACAAGACCGAGAAGTGGAAGCAGGACGACTTCCGGCGCTTCACGGCGACGTTCCTCCACGCGGAGGTGCAGCAGGTCGACAAGGGGCCGGTGAAGGGCGCGGTGCGGCGCGTGACCGTGCGCGACGTCGCGCGTATCCCCCCGCGCTTCGCGAAGAACGCGGAGCTCGTGCCCATCGCGGCGGCGACGCCCACGGCCCTCGACGGCACGGCCGTCGACCGCGGGAAGGACAGCCGAAAGGCGCTGGCCGCGTGGATGACGAGCCCCGAGAACCCGTGGTTTGCGAAGGCCTACGTGAACCGGATGTGGGCGCATTTCCTGGGGCGCGGGTTCGCGAACCCGGTGGACGACTTCCGCGACTCGAACCCCGCCACCCAGCCCGAGCTGCTCGCGCGGATCGCCAAGGACTTCGCGGCGCGCAAGTTCGACCCGAAGGCGCTCATCCGGCTCGTCTGCGCGACCGAGGTCTACGGCCTCGCGTCGAGCGGCGGCGAGAACCTGGGCGCCGGGAACGTGCTGTGGGGGCGCTTTCGCCTCGCGCCGCTCGGGCCCGAAGAGCTCTTGAACCACCTGTTCGCCGCCACGCGCCTCGAGCAGGCGGCGGAGGTCGCCGGCCTCCGCAACCTGCCGGTCATCAAGGCGCAGCTCTCGCGGAGCTACACGTTCCTCTTCGACGTGGACGAGGAGACCGACGCGCAGCGCTTCGAGGGGAACGTCGCGCAGGCGCTCTCGCTGCTCAACGGCCACGTCACGGGGTTCGGCACGCGGGCGCTCCCCGGGACGGGGCTCGCCGAGGTGCTCGCGGCGCCAGGTGACGACGGCTCGAAGGTCGACGCCCTCTACCTGCGGACCCTCTCGCGGCCTCCCACCGCCGCGGAGCGCGAGCGCGCCCTCGCGTTCGTCCGTGACGCGGCCACGCGGCCCGTCGCGGCGCCGAGCGCGCCCCCCGCGGACGCCGCCGAGCCGCCTCGCGGCAAGGGAGGCAAGGGCGGCAAGGGCGGTAAGGGCGGCAAGGGCGGCAAGAAGGGCGGCAAGCGAGGCGCCAACGTCGACCTCCCGCAGCTCCAGCGCTTGGCGGCGCGCGCGGGGTCGACCGATCCACGCACGCGCGGCTTCGAAGATCTCTTCTGGGCGCTGCTCAATTCGAGCGAGTCGCTCTTCAACCACTGAACGACGAGGACCCCGTGAACCCCAGCCACCTCCACTCGCGCCGCGGGGCGCTCCAGCTCTTCTCCGCGGGCGCCCTCGCGTCGCTCTTCGCGCCCCGCCTCGGGCGGGCCGCGGACGCCCGCCCCGCGCCCAAGGCGAAGGCCCTCATCGTGCTCTGGATGAATGGTGGCCCGAGCCACGTCGACACGTGGGACCCCAAGCCGGGCACGCGCGTCGCCGGGCCGCACAAGGCCATCAAGACCGCCACGCCCGGGCTCTCCATCAGCGAGCACCTCCCGGAGCTCGCGCGGCTCTCCGGCAAGCTCGCGGTGGTGCGCGGCCTCACCTCGAAGGAGGGGAACCACCAGCGCGCGAACTACCTGTATCATACAGGTTATGCCCCGAACCCCACGGTGGAGCACCCCTCCCTCGGCGGGTGGGTCAGCAAGCGCCTCGGGCCCCCGCCGGGCGGCCTCCCGGCGTTCGTCAGCCTCGGCGGGCCGAGCCGCGGCGCGGGGTTCTTCGGCGTGCAGCACGGCCCGTTCGTGCTCCCGCGAGGCGGCGCGATGCCGCAGAACGTCGCGTACGCGCCGGGGGTCGACGGCGCGCGCTTCGACGCGCGCCTGCGCTACCTCGACGCGCTCGAGCAGGACTTCGCGGCGCGCACGGGCGACGCGAAGGTCGAGGGCCGGCGCGCGCTCACCGGGCAGGCGGTGGCGCTGATGCGCGCCCCGCAGCTCTCGTCGTTCGATCTGTCGACGACGCCCAAGGCCACCCTCGAGGCGTTCGGTGACACCGACTTCGGGCGCGGCTGCCTCGTCGCGAGCCAGCTCGTGGGCGCGGGGGTCCGCTACGTGGAGGTCTCGCTCGACGGGTGGGACACCCACACCGACAACTTCACGCGCACGAAGAAGCTCATGGGCGCGCTCGACCCGGCGTTCGCCTCGCTGCTCCGCGAGCTCGACCGTCGCGGGCTCCTCGCGACGACCGCCGTCGCCTGGATGGGGGACTTTGGGCGCACGCCGCGCATCAACGGCAACGAGGGGCGCGATCACCACCCGGGCGCCGCCTCGGCCGTGCTCGCCGGCGCGGGCGTGAGGGTCGGCCAGGTGGTCGGCGAGACCGACGCCGAGGGCGACAAGGTGACGAAGCGCCCGGTGACCGCGAGCGCGCTGCTCGCGACCCTCGGGCAGCTCGTCGGGCTCGCGCACGACGACGCCGCCATCTCGCCGGTCGGGCGGCCGATCGCCCTGACCGACGGCGGCCTCCCCGTGCCGGAGCTCCTCCTGTGAGCGCCGCGCGTTTCACGGTGGAGGACGTGAGGCTGGCGAGCGCGGGCGACGTAGACGCGGTGGTCCTCGCGGACACCGTCGAGGGCTCGCGCGCGACCGTCGTGCCGTCGCGTGGGGGCCTCGTGACCTCCCTCTTCGCGCGAGGCCGCGAGTGCCTCTACCTCGACGAGGCGACGCTGCGCGATCCGACCCAGAACGTGCGCGGCGGCGTGCCGGTGCTCTTTCCGTCGCCCGGAAAGCTCGCGGGCGAGCGGTACGCGTTCGGCGGGCACGAGCGCGCGATGAAGCAGCACGGCTTCGCGCGCCGGTGCGCGTTCCGCGAAGTGTCGCGCTACGGCGGACCAAGCGGGCAAGCCCAGGTCGAGCTCGAGCTCACCGACTCCGATGTGACGCGGGCCGAGTACCCCTGGCCGTTCCGACTCCGCATCCTCTACGGGCTGCGATACGCCCAGCTCACACTGACCGCGACAGTCACCAACACGGGCGCCGAGGCGATGCCGTTCGCCCTGGGATACCACCCGTACTTCGCCGTGGCCGACGCCGCGAAGGCGCAGTGCGTGATCCCCACGGAGTCGAAGCGCGCGTGGGACAACGTGCGCCGCGAGGAGCGAGACCTCGGGTCGATCGACCTCTCGTCGGGTGAGGTGGATCTGCACCTCGCGGAGCTCACACACGGCGCCGAGCTCATCGCGCCGTGGGGCCGCGTCACGCTCGGTGGCCACCTCAATCATTGGGTCGTGTGGACCCTGCCCGGGCGCGACTTCGTGTGCCTGGAGCCCTGGAGCGCGCCCCGTGACGCGTTGAACACGGGCGTGGATCTCGTCGTGCTCCCCCCGGGCGCCACGCGGGTGTTCGCGGAGACCTTCTTCGTGGGCTGATTTCGGCTGCAGCGCCCCACCGTCTCTGCGACGCTGCGGGAGAAGAGCGGATGGCGCGCATGGGGCCGATCGGGACATTCGTGGGACCCTACGTCGAGGCGTTTCGCGCCGAGCCGAAGCTCCGCGCGTTCGCGCTCGCGAACTTCGTGGACGACGTCGGGGTGGCCGTCGCCGCGTGGGCGTCCATGCTCATCATGACGAACCTCTTCACGAGCCAGCGCGAGCGCGCGAGCCTCATGTTGCCGAGCCTCGCGTGCTTCCTGCTCGGCACGCTCGTCTCCGGGCCGCTCGCGGACTGGGCCGCGCGCTTCTCCTGGGCGCGGCTCGCGAGGTTCCGGTTTCGCCTGGTCGTGTGGGCGCGCCTCGTGGAGGCCGCCGCGCTCCTCTTTCTGCTCGCGCGCCTCCGCGCGGGCGCGCCCACCGTGGGCGCGATCCTCCCGTTCGTGATGCTGAGCGCGTTCACGAAGACCGCGTTTCGGCCGACGCGCATCGCGTTCTCGGTGGACCTGCTCCGCGAGGAGTCGGTGCAGACCGACGAGGCGGGCGCGCCCCTCGAGGACGAGCGCGGAGCGCCCTTGCTCCAGAAGACCCACCTGCTCACGATGACGTCGGTCATCGGCGGCCTCCAGGCCGTGGCGACGTTCGCGGGGCTGCTGCTCGGGGGCCGCATCCTGGCGCTCGCTGCGGGCCGCTACGCGCCCCTCATCGCCGTGCAGGCGGTGATGCACCTCGCGTTCGCGTTGCTGCTGTTCTTCTTCTGCCACCCGACGCGCGAGGCGCGCGCCGTGCGCCTCCGGGAGCTCTTCGTCGACGTGCCCGGCGAGGGCGACGCGGGCGACGCGGCGCCGGGCAGCGCGCCCAGCCCGGGCGCGGCGGCGCACCTCTCGCCGCTCGGCGCCGTCGCCCACTTTGGACGATCGCTCGGGCAGGGCGTGCGCTTTCTCTTCGGCAAGGAGCGCCGCCCGCTGCTGGCGCTGCTGGCGGGCACGGCGCTCGTGGAGCTCGTCACCGAGTCGTACGACGGCAAGATGCTCATCAAGCACGTGCTCCACGGCACCGACGACGCGGTCCGCCACGCGGAGATCACCTGGAGCATCGTCGGCGTCCTCGGCATGCTCGCGGTGCCGGCGCTCGCGCGGAAGGCCGGGAGCCTCGGCAAGATCTTCGTCGTGACCATGCTCGTCGACGGCCTCGTCATCGCGGCAGCGGGCCGCGTGGCGGCGGCGGCGGCGCCCTCGGTCGTGCTGCCGTTCACCGCGATCCTCGCGCTCGATCACTCGCTCACGCTCGCGAGCAGCTCGCTCGCGGAGCTCGCCCAGAACAGCGCGTCGAGCCCAGGCATGCGCGGGCGCATCGCGGGCGCGTACGCCTTCTTCGTGATCATCGGCGACATCGTGGTCGAGGGCGTGGCGACCGAGGTGTCGGAGAGCATCGGCCTGCCCGCGATGCTCACGCGCGTGGGCCTCCTGCAGGTGGGGCTCGTCGTGCTCCTCACTCTCCTCGGCGGGCGGCGGCTCCTCCGCTTCGGGTTGCGCGAGGCCGAGGGGCGCGCGCCCGCGGCCGCCGAGGAGGCTGTGACGTGACCGCCGACGCGGCCCGCGCCCGCGCCAGGCTGCGCGCGTCCGACGCGCTCTTCGCGAGGGCGGCGGCGCGGCTCGAGGAGCTCACGCGCGCCCTCCAAGGCGCCCCGGAGGCCGCCCTGCGCGAGGGCGTCGCGGGGCTCGCGGGCTTCGCGAGGGAGCTCCGCGTGATCGCCGCGCCCCGCGAGCCGGTGGCCTTGACGCTCGAGGACGTCGACCTCGTCGATCTCGTGGCGCGCGCCCTCGCGCCGGAGCAGGGCGACCGCCGCGGCGTGGAGGTGGAGCTCCGCCGCGCCGGCGCGCTGCGCGGCCGCTACGACGCCGGCCACCTGCACACCGTGCTCGGCGAGCTGCTCAGCAACGCCGTGAAGTACGCCGGCGACGGGCCGGTGGGCGTCACGCTCCGCGCCGCGCGAGGGCGGGCGCGCCTCACGATCGACAACCCGGGCTCGTGGGCGGGCCCGCGTCGACGGCCCGCGCGGTTCGCGCGCGAGGAGCGCCGCGCGGGCGTGCAGGGCTTCGGCGTGGGCCTGTGGCTCGTGGGTCGCCTCGCGCGCGCGCACCGAGGAACCGTGCAGTATGCATGTAAAAACGGGCGCTCGTGCGTGGCCGTGGCGCGGCCCCTCGGGCTCGAGCCCGGCGCGGGCGAGCTCACGGCGACCGTGCGGCGCGCGTCGCCCCAGCCGCCGCGG
>CAZHGG010000391.1:0-6168 GCA_964531755.1 uncultured Polyangiaceae bacterium | reverse complement strand
TGCGCGCCGGGGCCGACGGCGTGGCGGTGATGCGCGCGGCGTTCGCCGACCCCGCGCCGCGGGCTCTGCTCGAGGAGCTCCGGGCCGCTTTGCGCGAGGCGTCTGGCCGCGGGGGTGCTACAGCGTGCCCGATGTTGACCTACGACGACACGCTCGCCGCGACGATCGAGCTCCTGAGGCGCCACGTGAGCGCGAGCCGCAGCGTGTCGGCCGGCGACCACATCATGAACGACCTCGGGCTCGACAGCCTCGCCGTCATGGAGCTCATCGCCGACGCCGAGGAGCGCTTCGACGTGAGCATGCCGAGCGAGATGCTCGCGGGCCTGGCCACCGTCGACGACGTGGCGAGGGCCATCATGAGGCTCTCGCGCTCGGCGTAGCCCTCGCCGACCCCTCGCCGACAGCCTCCGGCCTACGCGCCGAGCTCCTCGTCCTCCATGGGGCCGAGGTCCTCGCCCGACAGCACGAAGAACGCCTCGCCGTAGCTCTCGAGCAGCGACAGCGCGTTGTCCATGTCCTCCTGGGTGTGGCCGCGCGTCACGTTGACGCGGAGGCGCTCCTCGCCGAGCTTCACGCCAGGGTAGGTGATCGGCACCATGAGCACCCCGCACTCGAGGAGCGCGACGTGCATGAAGAGGGTCTTGCGCTCGTCGCGGCACATCACCGGCATGATGTGCGTGTTGCTCGCGCCGAGGTCGAAGCCGATGCCCGTGAGCTTGCCGCGCATGTAGTCCGACTTCTGGTGCAGCTCCCGCACCATCGCGGGGCCGTCGGCCTCGAGCATGTCGAGGATGGTGCTCGCCGCGGCGACGATGGGGATCGGCAGCGACGCGCTGAAGAGGAAGCTCCGCGCGTTGTGCTTCACGAGATCGATGATGACCTCGTCGGCCAGCAAGATGCCGCCGATGCCGCCGAAGGTCTTGGAGAACGTGGACACGACGATGGGCACGCGCCCGAGCAGCCCGTCGGCCTCGAGGATGCCGGTGCCTCGCTCGCCCAGCGTGCCGGTGCCGTGCGCGTCGTCCACGATGAGCACCGCGTCGTAGCGCTCGCAGATCTCCACGAACTCCTTGAGGTGCGCGCGGTCGCCGTCGAGCGAGTAGACGCCCTCGACGAGGACGATGGCGTTCTTGCGCTCGCGCGTCTTGAGGATGCGCTCGAGGCTGCGCGCCGAGTTGTGGTTGAAGAAGCGCACCTCGGGCGCCTTGCCCGGCACGCCCGCCGCGAGGAACGTGCCGTCGAGGATGCAGGCGTGGCTGAAACTGTCGAGGATGAGCGTGGTGTCGCTGTCGGCGAGCGCCATGAGCGTGCCGAGCATCGCCTGGTAGCCCGTGGTGAACACGAGGCAGCTCTCGAAGCCGAACCACTTGGCGAGGCGCCGCTCGAGCTCGACGTGCTCCACCGTGGTGGCCTGAACGCGCGAGCTCGACAGGCCGCACGCGTACTTCTCCACGGCGCGGATGGCCGCCTCCTTCACCTTCGGGTGGTTCGTCAGGCCGAGGTAGTCGTTCGAGCTGAAGTTGACGATCGGCTTGCCGTCGATCTGCGTGTGCAGCCCGCCCGTCTCGAAGGGGCGAAAATAGGGGTAGACCTGCTTCTTGCGGGCGAGGTTGACGCGCGCGAGCTCGGCCTTCGCTTTGTCGTGGATGAAGCTCAAGGGGCTCCTTGGGGCGCGCCGGGCCGGCGCGGGAGAGGTTCGGGGACCAAGAGAGGCGTCGCAGCCGCGAGGGCGCGGACGCGCGCGCGGTACTTACACGAATCGTGCCGGCTCGGGTCGAATTCTGCGGGCGGAATTGCTGGAGGCTTCCCCGGCCTGCGTTGTAGAACGGGGCGCGCGCCGCGAACGGCGTGACCCACTCGCTGGCCCCCCGCGTCTCGCGTTTCGCGCCTGCTCCGACGGAAGAGAGACCCCATGAAGACACCGCCGCTCGCGCTCGCCGCCGCCTCCCTCGCCCTCGCGCTCTCCCTGCTCTCCCTCGTCTCCGCGTGCAGCAAGGACAAGCCGCAGTTCGCGGACGCCGCCGCCCAAGCCGAGAAGAAGCTCGAGGAGAAGAAGGCCCTGGGCGACAACGCCCCGAAGGAGGTCGAGGGAAAGAAGCTCAACGCGTTCTTCCCCGAGACGCTCGAGGGCGGCAAGCGCACCTTCACGACCGAGAAGCCCGGCTACGTCGAGGCGAAGTACCAGAAGGACGGCGCGGACCTCTGCACGGTGACCATCGCCGACCTCGTGGACAACGCCGACTCGAAAGACAAGTACGCCAAGTCGACCGAGAAGGTCGCCGGCTACCCCGTGACCACCTTCGGGAAGAAGCAGAGCATGCTGCTCGTGAAGGACCGCTACCAGGTGAAGATCATCAGTGACACGCTCACCCACGAGCAGCGCAAGGCGCTGCTCGAGAAGGTGGACCTGAAGGGCGTCGCCGGGCTCTGAGCCCGCGTCCCTCGTAGGCCCGCTCCAAGAACCCACGCCCGATCAGGAACCCCATGACCAACAACCTCGAAGAGCTGCTCTCGTCGCTGCCCGAGTCGAACATGACCGTTCGACTGCTCAACTTTCTTGACTATCTCGTGCCGGGGGAGTGGAACAACATCACGAGCCTGCACCTGGCCGTGCGCGAGGCCACGGGCGAGAGCGACGAGGACGTGATCGGCGCCGTCGCCGGTCGCGCGATCGAGCTCTACATGGACGAGGACACGGGCTACCAGGGCGCCGTGCGGCTCTACTCGATGGTCGACTCGGCCTCCACGTTCGCCGGCTTCACCTCCATGGCGGCGAAGCTCGGCGAGGACGTCGAGTGGCTCGGGTTCCTCGAGTCGGTCACGCCGAAGCTCGAGACCACGCAGGCCATCGACGCGGGCCTCAAGCTCGCGTGCGAGCTCGGCGCCTTCTGCATGACCAACGGCCTCCCGGGCGACAGCATCGGGGACTTCATGGGCGCCGTCGCCAACTCCGCCAAGGAGGACAAGATGCGCCTCGCCGCGTGGATCGCGTGCGACTGCTTCCTCCCGCTCGGCCCCGACTTCATGCTGAAGATCATCGAGACCACCGAGCGCGCGAGCGAGAGCGACTTCATGCAGAGCGGGCTCTTCCAGCGGGTGGCGAGCTTCCTGCCGGGCGGCGGCGTCGACGAGAAGAAGCAGCTCATCACCGAGAACGTGCGCGCGGCGGAGGGCTACGTGAGCGGCTTCGTCGCCGAGCGTGGCCTCAGCCACGACGGCGTGCTCTCGCGCGTGAAGGAGTTCATCGACGTCAACGAGGACCGCCTCGACTACGCGTCGGCCATCCTCGACATGTCCACCAACGTGTTCCTCCACACGGGGACCCAGTCGGTCGCGCGGCGTTGCATCACGCGCGCCTACGGCGAGATCTGACCGTGGCCGAGGCCGTCGACGACCTGCAGATCCCGACCATCGACCTCGCCGATCTCGCCGACGGCGCCGAGCCCGCGCGTCGCGCAGAGGCCCTCGCGGCGCTCCGCCGGGGCTTCGGCGAGCTCGGCCTCGTGTATGTCCGGGGGCACGGCGTGGGGCCCATGGCGGGGCTGTACGATCGGTTCCTCGACTTCACGGCGCGACCCGCGTCCGAGAAGGAGGCCTACAACCGAAAGGACCTTTACTACCAGCGAGGCTGGACCCCGCCGAACACCGAGCAGGCCGTCGTCGCCGGCGGGCAGCCCGACTTCAAGGAGTGCTGGTTCGCGGCGCCCACCCGCATGCCCCCCGAGCTGCAGGTGCAGTTCCCCGAGGTCTACGCCGACAACGTGTGGCCGGAGGGCGACGCCGTGTTCCCCGACCTCTGCCAGGCGCGCGGCGCTGAGCTCCACGCCGTCGGCCTCGCCCTCGCGCGCGGCGCGGCAGAGGCGCTCGGGCTCCCGGCGGAGGCGCTCGCGGGGCTCTGCGAGGGCGGGCCCCACATCTTCCGGCTGCTCCGGTACCTCCCGCTCACCGCCGCGCAGGTCGAGCAGAAGGTGCTCTGGGGCGAGGAGCACACCGACTTCAACCTGCTCACGCTGCTCCCCGGAGGCCGGTTCCACGACCCCGAGGGCCGCGTCGCGAGCCCTCCGTCCACGCGCAGTGGCCTCTACCTGCGCACGCGGGGCACCGCCGAGCACCCCAGCGGCCGCATGGTGCGCGGGACGGCGCCCGAGGGCTGCATCGTCGCGCAGGTGGGCCAGCAGCTCGAGATGCTCACCGGCGGCGCCTTCCTGGCGACCCCACACGTCATCACAGCGCCGGACGCGCCGGGGTGGTCGCGCCTCTCGGCGGCGCATTTCGTCCACGTCCACGCCCACACGACGCTGTTCCCGCTGCCGCCGTTTCGCACTCCCGAGACCGAGCGCGCGTACAGCCCGCCGGTCCTCGCCGGCACCTATGGCCTGAAGACGCTCGTCGACATCGGCCTCGCGCCCGCGAGCGCGCTCGCGTCGCTCGGCTACCGGCACTACGACCGCCTCGCGAAGCTCCGCGAGGCGTGAGCGCCTGCACCGCGGCGGCGGTCAGAGGGCCGCGAGGAGCTTCGGTCCGGCCCAGTCGTGGAAGCCCGCAGCGAGCGTGCGCACCGCCTCCACCTCTCCCCGCTCGATCGCCGCGACGATCACGGCCACGGCCTCGGCGTGCTGCGCGGGCGACGAGCGAATAGCCGCGAAGACGTGGGCGAGGTCCCGCACCGTGGCCGCGTTCCAGTGGACGAGCATCGTGTAGATGGGGTTGTGCGTCGCGGCGGCGGTGGCGAGCCCGAACGTGAGCACCGCGGCCTCGAACGCCTCGGGGTCGGAGGAGGCGGCGGCCTCCTTCATCCCGTCGGCGGCGGCCTTCAGCGCGCGCACGTCGGCGGGCTTGCGGCGCTGCGCGGCGAGGGAGAGCATCTCGACGTCGAGCAGGCGCCGCACCTCGAGCAAGCCCTTCAAGAACTCGCGCGAGACCCGGCCCTTGCGCGGCGTGAGGAAGGTGGCGACCACGTCCGGGCTGAGGGAGGCGCGCGGATCGAGCACGACCGTGCCGCGTCGCCGCACGGGCCGCACGAGCTTGTGGACCTCGAGGAACTTCGTCGCCTCGCGGATCACGCTGCGCGCCACCCCGAACTCGCGCTCGAGCTCCTCCTCCTTGGGGAGGATCGCCCCGACCGCGACCTCGCCGCCCACGATCCGCGCCATCAGCTCGCGTGCGACCGCGTCCGCCTTGCGCCCGCCCTCGGGGGGGAGTCTCTTCACCATGGGCAGCATCTTAGAGCGGACATATCGCGGCGTGTCCAGAAAGGGCGCCTCAGAACGACGTCGTGAGGACGCCGGGGCTCAGCGTCCCCAGCGGCACGTTGTCGTTCTTGGATGGCCGCGTCGCGAAGTACACGGTGGTGCCCACGCCCGCGCCCACCACCGCGGCGCTGCCGAGCACGATGAGCCAGGTCGGCACGCCGGAGCCGCCCTCGGCCTCGAGCGCGACGGGCAGCGTTCGGGTCTCGTCGTCGCGGAGCTGGACGTCCTGCTGGAAGGGGCGCCGGCCCTTGGCCGTGACCCGGACGAGGTAGCCCCCGGAGGGGAGCTTCGCGCGGTGGTGGCCGACCGCGACCGCGCGCCCGTCGATGAAGATGGCCGCGTCGGCCGGCGTGGCGTTGACGACGAGCGTGCCCTCGTGGCGCACCGCCACGAGCCGAAGCTCCACGGGGATCGACGCGGTGGGCTTGCCCGACACGGTGAGCGTGAGCTCCTGGAAGCCGGCCTTCTTGGCGGTCACCTTGTGCGGTCCGAGGTCCGCGATGAAGGGCTCCGCGGGCGCCTCGACGGGGGTCCCGTCGACGGAGATCTCGGCGCCGGGCTCGCTCACGCGGAAGAGGAGCGTGGTCGTCAGCGCGGCGAAGGCGCTCGCCGCCTGCTCGGCCTCGGCGCGATCGGCGGGCGTGAGCAGGCCGCCCCCGAGGCTCTGGTAGCGCCGCACGAGCCGCAGCGCGTCCGCGTAGGCGTGCATGGTCTTGGCGCAGGTCGCCATGTTCCAGAGGAGGCGCGGGTCAGGGAACAGCTCGTAGGCTGCCTGAAACTTGTAAAATGCACCTTTCGCGTCGCCCAGCGCGAAGAGGCCCTTCGCGGCCTCGTACTCCCGGCGCGCGGGCGGCGGCAGGGTCTCGGAGATGGTCGGCGGGGCCGCCGCGGCGGGAGGCGTGGCTGCGGGAGGCGC
>CAZHGG010000390.1:0-6176 GCA_964531755.1 uncultured Polyangiaceae bacterium | reverse complement strand
CCGCCGACGAGCGCGGTCGCGCGGAGCAGCCGTGTCGCCGCGGCCGCGATCGACCCTGCCGCCGCTGCCCCTCCCCGACGCCCGCTCATTCGGGGTCGCAGCGCCCTTCGCACGTGTGCCGCGCCTCGCCGGTGCGGAAGAACACGTAGCTCTGCTCCTGCATCGCGCGGCTCTTCCGCGGGAAGCCGTGGGTGTCGGTCTCGGGCGCGGCGGGGCGGTTGGTCCGCGCGCGCTTGGGCACTCCGTAGTCTTGCTCGACGTAGACGTTCTCCCCGCGCAGAGGGCCTTGCACGACGGGCAGACCCCACACGTCGGTCGTGGCGGGGGAGAGCACCTTCGCGCCCACCATGCGCGCGAGCACGCGCGAGACGTCGTTGTTCACCTGCGCGTCCTCGAGGCCCACGTGCAGCAGCACGTTCTTGGGCGTGCCGTCCTTCGGCGGCGTCGCAGAGAGGTACTTCGCGAAGTTCGAGCCGTCGCCGCGGTCCCACCCCACCGCGACCAGCGACATGATCGCCGAAAGATCGTAAGGATTCGGGTAGTTACGACCGATGCTCCCCGCGAGCTCGCGCCACTGATTGGCGCGCGCGAGGATCCACGCGACCGACACGCCGGGCACCCCGAGGGTGCCGCGCTCGAGATCGCGGGACATCGCCATCACGAGGGCCCCCTGCGTGCCGCCCTGCGAGTTGCCGTGGTAGTAGATCGCCTTCGGGTCGTAGAGCGGACCGCCTCCCGGCTCGCGCTGCACGTTCACGTCGCGGGAGAAGCGGCCCTTCAGGAGGCGCACCAGGGCGAGGTGGTTCATGAGCCCCTGCAGCGGCTCGTCGCCGATGTACGCGAGGTTCGTGATGTCCTTCGGCAGGTGGAGGAACCACAGCACCCCGGAGGGCGTGTTCATGCCCTGCATGTCCGACGAGAGGATGAGGAAGTTTCGCTCGCTGGCGAAGGTGCGCAGCCACCCGTTGTTCGCCTCCGCGTCGCTCCCGAGGAAGCCGTGGCCGTACTGCACGACGCTCGCGCGCTCCGCGCTCGTGCGCGAGACCCGCGGGATCTGCACGCGGAACGTGACGTCCTCGAGGCCCTCCGCCACCGGGAGGCCGCTCGGGCCGAGGCGGAGCCTCCGCGCCACCTCGTTCGGGCCGAGGGGCAGCACGAAGCTCGGCACCTTCGCGACCCCGGTCACGATCGTCTCGATGGTGCCCGCGGGGCCGTCGGGGTCCTTCTTCACGTCGGTGACCGCGTACTCCGGGCCGTCCTCGCCGATGCGCTCGTAGAGCGCGTCGCGCATCGTGCGGAGCGTGAGCGTGCTGTTGTCGTCACTGGAGGTCGTGAAGTCCCACGCGAGCTGCAGCTCCGCGCGGGGCACGCCCAGCTTGTCGGTGATCGCGAACACCTCGCGGTCGAAGCGCTCCTTGCGCTCGTCGACGCCGGCGACCGGGCTCGCCGTGCCGTCCCGCAGGGCCCGGAAGCCGCGGCTCGGCGCGCCGCCCGCGAGCCCGCGCACGGCCACGACGTACCGCTTGCCGTGCGCGAGGCCCCGCGCGAGGCGCAGCTCGATCACCTGCTTTCCGGCGTCCTCCGCGAGGTAGTCGAGCTCGGCCCAGTGCGGCTGGAGCTCGAGCGTCTCGGCGTCGATGACGAGGGTCTTGCTCGAGCGCTCGACCGAGGCCCCGATGCCCTCGAGCCCCGGCGCGCCCTCGAGCGACGCGCCCTCGAGGTGGAAGGCGATCTGCGGGTACACCGGGAAGCCGTCGTGCACGCGGAACGGCTCGCGATCGAGCATCGCGTCGGTCTGCTCGCTCACGGGCAGGTGGTCGCCGAAGTCGAGCTGGAAGGCGTGCCCGTACGGGCCGCCCGGCTTGCGGAAGTGGTCGGACGGGAAGGGGAAGAGGCAGGACGACTCGTCCAGGTTGTCGCAGACGGCGAACCCCTCGGCGACCGCGGGAGGGGCCGCGGGGGGGGCGCTCGAGCAGGCGGCCACGGCGAGGGCGAGGGCGGCGGCGGACGCGAGCGCGGAGGCGAGGGCTCTCATGCGTGTGGCGCTAGCACAGTCTCGCGCCGACGCGAGGGTCGGGGGCCGCGAACGCGCGCCGGCGCCCCCGGGGCGCGGCGGGTGGGCTACGCTGAGCGCATGCTCTCCTTCGGTGAAGCGGTCGACCGGGTCGTGGGCCTCGGCTCCCACTTGCTCCACGGCGTGCGCGGCGCGGGGCAGAACACCGTGGGGGATCTCGGCCCGTACCTCGACGCGCCCCTCGAGGTGATGTACCCGGAGCCCGCCGTCCCCCGCGACGTGAAGCGCCGCCGCGCGCGGCTCGCGTTCGGCAAGAACCGCGTCACCGAGACCCTGCGGTGGCACAGCCAGCACGTCGTGCTCTGCCCCCACTACCGCACGCGCCACGCCGGAGAGTACTGGCTGAACCAGCGCGTCACCGCGCGCTGGATCCACCCGAAGGCGGGCCCACGGCGGCGCGCCCTGCTCTACGTGCACGGGTGGCTCGAGCCCGGGCCCCACGTCGAAGAGGCCCTCCTCTTGCCGCGGCTCTACGATGAGCTCGATGTGGACGTTGTCCACATTCAGCTCCCGTTCCACGGCAGCCGCAACCCGAAGAGCGCGCTGTTCCACGGCGAGTTCTTCTGGAGCGCCGATCTCGTGCGCACGGTCGAGGCCGTGCGACAGTCGCTCATCGACGTGCGCACGCTCATGGCCTGGCTGCGCCACGCGCAGGGCTACGAGGAGCTCGGCGTCACGGGCATCAGCCTCGGGGGCGGCCTCACGATGGCGCTCGCGTGCACGGCCCCCACCCCCGACTACATCATGCCGATCATCGGTCACCTGAAGCTCGGCGAGGCCGTCGAGCGGGCGCCCATCCTCTGGCGCATGAAGGCGGATCTCGAGCGCTTCGGCGTGGGCCCGGCCCAGCGCGCCGACGTGTTCCGCAGGCTCGGTCTCGGCGACCTGCGGCCCCAGCTCGCTCCCGAGCGGCAGCTGTGGATCGAGGCTACCGACGACGTCTACATCACCGCGGACCTGGTGACCGCTCAGTGGGAGGAGTGGGGCAAGCCGCCCATCGAGTGGATCCCCGGCGGCCACATGACCTTCCCGCTGTCGCTCGGGCGCGTCATCGCGCGCATGAAGACCTTCCACGCCGGGCTCGGCGCGCTCCCCGCGCCGGAGCGCGCGCGGAGCCACGCGCCGTGACCGACGCGCCGAGCCCCGCGGCCGCCGTGGCTCGGGGCCCCACGCTCCGCGTCGTCGCGGTCAACGACGTCTACTCGCTCGAGCACCTCCCGCGCCTGGCCTCCCTCGTGCGGGAGGCACACGAGGTCGCGCCCGCGGACCGCCTCCTCGTCACGATGGCGGGCGATTTCGTCGCGCCGAGCGTGCTGTCCAGCCTGGACGCCGGCCGGGGCATGGTCGACTGCATGAACGCGCTCGGCTTCACACACGCCGTGCTCGGCAACCACGAGGACGACGTCCCGCCGGACGAGCTCCGCGCGCGCGTGCGCGAGCTCGCGGCCACGTGCCTCGGGACGAACGTGCGCGGCTTCGAGCCGGCGCTGCCCGTGTCCGACGTCGTCGACGTGCGCGCGCCCGGGGGCCGCGCCGTGCGTGTGGGGCTCGTGGGGGTGGTGATGGACGACCCCACGGCCTACCGCCGGCCGCCCTTCGGGGGCGCGACGCTCCTGCCGCCGAACGACGCCGCGATCGCCGAGGCCGAGCGCCTCCGCGAGGCGGGGTGCGCCGCGGTGCTCGCGCTCACCCACCAGCCGCTGGCCGACGATCGCGCCCTCGCGCGCCGGTGGCCGAGCTTCCCCGCGCTGCTCGCGGGGCACGAGCACCAGCCGTCGCTCGAGCGCGAGGGGGCCACGTGGATCGTGAAGGGCGGCGCAGACGCCGCGCGCGCCGCGGTGCTCGAGCTCGCGTGGCCGGCGGAGGGCGACGGCCTCGACGCCCCGACGGTGAGCGTCGTGCTGCGCGACGTGACCCAGTATCCCGAGGACCCGGCCATGCGCGCGCGGGTGGCGGGACACATGGCGAAGGTGGAGGCCCTCACCTCGGCCACGCTGCTCGTGCTCGGCCCGGGCGAGGAGCTCACGTCGGTCGGGGTCCGCGCGCGGCAGACCTCGCTCGGTACGCTGCTCGCTTCGCGCGTGCGCGACGCGCTCGGGGCCGAGGTGGGCATCTTCAACGGCGGCGGCATCCGCGGGGCGGCGACCTACCGCGGCGGCTTCTCGTACGGGCACCTGCAGACCGAGGTGCCGTTCGAGAACGAGATGGTGGTGGTGCCGGTGCCGGGTGCCACCCTGTCGGCCGCCGTCGCGGCCTCGCGCGCGCGCGCGCCGGCCGAGTCGGGCGGCTTCTTGCAGGTGTGCAGCGCCGTCGAGGTCGGCCCCGACGGCGCCGTGTCGCGCGTGGCGGGGGCGCCGCTCGAGCCGGAGCGCCTCTACCGGGTGGCGCTCGTGCGCAACATGTTCGAGGGGATGGACCGCAATGAGCCGCTGCTCGCCCTCGCCCGCACGCGGCCCGAGCTCATCCCGCCGGCGGGCTCCGGGCGTGACGTGAAGCTCGTGCTCCTCGAGAGCTTCGCGGCGGGGCTGTGGCGCGCGCTCGGCGGCTTCGACGTGGTCGACGCGGACCACGACGGCCGGGTCGACGGAGGCGAGCTCGAGCGCGCGATCGCGGCGCACACGGGGACGCGCGGACCGCGGCGGGCCGACGTCGCCGCCGGCATCGTGATGCGCGCGCTCGACACGGACCACGACGAGCGCATCTCACGCGAAGAGGCGGCCGTCGCCGACCGCCTCCCGGAGCCACGCGACGAGCCCGGGGGGTAGCCCGGGCGCGGTCGCCGTGACGCTACTTGTTCGGGACGATGTTCCGTTTCTGTAGCAAATCCGCGAGGGTACCAAACTTCGCCTCGCGCTTCACCTGCGCGCGGTACTGCTGGTACGCGTTGCGCTCGGTGTCCTCGTTCATCGCCTTGATCGAGAGCTTCAGCTCGCCCCGCTTCGGGTCGATCTCGATGATCTTCGCGTCGAGCTCCTTGCCGACCGGGAAGGCCTTGCGGAAGTCGGTGCCGCGGGCCGTGCCCGTGCCGCCGGCGGTGATGAACCCGCGCGCGTGTCGCCCCGTGGCCCCGAGGACGCGGACGGTGAGCCCGGCGGGATCGGTGGAGACGATCTGGACGCGCACGGTGCGCTGCGGCGCGATCTTCTGCGGCGCCTCGCCCGCCGCCTCGCCCGTGGGCGCGGGGTGGAGCGCGATGCGGTGCGAGCCGGGCTCGACGTACGCGACGACGACGTCGATGTCGTCGCCCTCCTTCAGGACCTCGTTCGGGTGCGCGATGCGCTTGACCGACAGATCGCCCACCTGGATGAGGCCGTCGACGCCCGCCTCGAGCTCGATGAACGCGCCGAAGGGCTTGAGGCGCGCGACCTTGCCCGTGTGCCGGGTGCCGGGCGCGTACTTCTCGGCGACGGCCGACCACGGATCGCTCACCGTGGCGCGCCGTGACAGCCACACCTTCTGCTTCTCGTCGACGCGCAGCACGCGGACGCGCACCTTCTCGCCGACCGTGAAGACGTCCTTCGGCTGGTCGGCCCGGTTGTGGCTCATCTCGCTCAGCGGGACGAGGCCCTCGACGCCGCCGATGTCGACGAACGCGCCGAAGCTGACGACGGTGCGGACGACGCCGTCGACGTCGACGCCGATCTGGATGTTCTTCAGCGCCTCGTCGCGGCGCTCCTTCGACTCGGCCTCGAGCATGGCGCGGCGCGACACGACGACGTCGCGGCCGCGCTTGCCGTACTGGGTGACCGCGAACGCGAGGCGCTTGCCGACGAGCGGGTGGAGATCGCTGCCGAGGCGCAGGTCCATGTGCGACCCGGGCGCGAACCCGCGGAGGCCGTCGATGTCGACCTCGACGCCGCCCTTGATCACGCCCGTGACGATGCCGAACACGAGCGACTTGTCCCGGAACGCGGCCGCGACCACCGGCTTCGCGCGGCGCACGCGCTTCGGGTGGTGCGTGAGGACGACCAGGCCGCCTCGGCCGCCATCGTTGTGCACGACGCCGACGAAGGGCGCGCCGGGCTCGAGGATGACCCGCGGCAGCTGCGGCGCGGGCTCGGCCGCCACCGGGGCGGGCTCGGCGACCTGCGCCATACCAAGT
>CAZHGG010000389.1:0-6193 GCA_964531755.1 uncultured Polyangiaceae bacterium | reverse complement strand
GCCTGCCCGTCGCTCGCCCCGCTCGCCCCGCCCGCGCGCGCGCCCCGCCCTCTCGCCGGGGTCGCCCTCGGCGCCCTGCTCGGCGCGCTCGCGACGGCGAGCGTCGCCGGCGTGGTCGTCGTCAAGACGCGCCAGCGCCCGCCCGAGCCCCCGCCCACCTACGTGGTGACGAAGGACACGGTCAAGCTGACCGCCGCCGCGGTGCCCATGCGCTTCGGCACCGCGCGGGTCGAGCTCGGCCCACCGCTCCCCCACGTGCCGGTCACGGCGCGCGTCCTCACCGCCGAGGCGCTCACGGGCCCGAGCTTCGCTCCGCTCGACGGTCGCGTGGTCGACGTCGCCGTGAAGCTCGGCGATCAGGTGAAGGAGGGGGATCGGCTCGTGATGGTCTCGAGCGGGGATCTCGCGACCATGGCGCGCGAGCTCGGCGCCGCGCAGCTCACCATCAAGACCAAAGAGTCGCTCGTCGAGCGGCTGAAGCAGCTCGTCGCCTCCCGCGCCGCCTCGGAGAACGATCTCCTCGTCGCCGAGAGCGAGCTCAACGAGGCGCGGCTCGCCGCGACGAGCGCCAACGCGCGGATCCGGTCGCTCTCCGTGCGCCAGGTGGGCGAGTCGGGCTTCTGGATCTTGGCGGCCCGGACCGGCACCGTCGTGCAGCTCGACGCGGTGCGGGGCAAGCAGGTGGGGCCCGACAAGGACAAGCCCGTCGCGACGGTCGCGAACCTCGACGAGGTCCTCGTGGTCAGCGATGTCCCGGTCCACGCCGCGACGCTCCTCGCCGTCGGCACCCAGGCGCTCATCACGCAGCCTGGCGTCGGGGCCGAGCCGATCGTCGGCGCCGTGGAGGTGGTCAGCGCGGTCCTCGACGCCGAGCGGCAGACCGTGCCCATCCGCGTTCGCGTGAAGAACACGAGCCACGCGCTGCGCCCCGGACAGTACGTCGAGGCGACCTTCGCGCCGAACGGCGCCGAGCGCCTGCTGCAGGTGCCGTCGGAGGCGGTCGTCACCGACGGCTCGGAGAGCGTGGTCTTCGTCGAGACCGAGCCTGGCACGTTCCAGCGGCGGCCCGTCCGCGTCGGGAGGCAGACCCGCGAGCGCGCGGAGATCGTCTCGGGGGTGGCCGTCGGCGACCGCGTGGTCGTGCGAGGCGCGCTGCTCTTGCTCAACGCCATCGACGTGAAGGGATAGGCCGCGGTGTTCCAGCGCATCGTCGCGGCGTGCCTCGGCTCCAGGCTCGCGGTGCTCGTGGCCACCGCGGTCGTCGTGATCTGGGGGGTCTGGGCGTACTCCGGCCTGACCATCGAGGCCTTCCCCGACCCCACGGACACGCAGGTCCAAATCATCACGAGCAACCCTGGCCAGCCCGCCGAGGAGATGGAGCGGCAGGTCTCGATCCCCATCGAGCGCGCCGTCAACGGCATGCCCGGGCTGGCGCGGGTGCGGAGCATCAACCTGTTCGGGCTCTCGTTCGTGACCCTCACGTTCCGCGACGGCGTGGACGTGTATTTCGCCCGCGCGCAGACCACCGAGCGCCTGCGGCTCGTCGACCTGCCCGACGGCGTGCGTGCGACCCTCGGGAGCGTCTCGACGCCGATAGGTGAGATCTACCGCTACACGCTGACGAGCGACGCGCGCGACCCGCTCGCGCTGCGCACGCTGCAAGACTGGACCGTGCGGCCGCGGCTCCTCCAGGTCGACGGCGTCGCCGACGTGGTGAGCTACGGCGGCCTCGAGAAGGTGATCGAGGTCCACCCCGACCCCGTCGTGATGGCCGCGAAGCGCGTGACCATGGTCGACATCGCCGACGCCCTCGAGCGCGCCTCGATCAACGCGTCCGGCGGCGTGCTCGAGCGGGGCGCCGAGCAGTTCGTCATCCGGAGCGAGGGCGTGTTCCAGAGCATGGCGGAGATCTCACGCGTGGCGGTGGCCTCGCGCGGCGGGACGCCGGTGCTCCTCTCGGACGTGGCCAGCGTGAGAGAGGGGTGGAACCCGCGGCAGGGCATCGTCGGCCGCGGCGACAACCACGACACCGTCGAGGGCATCGTCCTCATGCGGCGCGGCGGGAACCCGACGAAGGTGCTCGAGGGCGTGCGCGAGAAGGTGCGGGAGCTCAACGCGGACGTGCTCCCGGCCGGCACGAGCCTGTGGGTGTTCTACGACCGCACCGAGCTCGTCGACACCACCCTCAAGACCGTCGCGCGGAACCTGCTCGAGGGGGCGCTGCTCGTCACCCTCGTGCTCTTCGTGTTCCTCGTCGACCTGCGGGCGGCGCTCATCGTGGCCGTGCTCATCCCCCTCTCTCTGCTCTCCGCCTTCATCTACCTGCACTCCCGCGGGATGGCGGCGAACTTGCTTTCGATGGGCGCGGTCGACTTCGGCATCATCGTGGACGGCGCCGTCGTCATCGTCGACGCGATCGTCGAGCGCCTCTCTCATCGTCCCGCGAAGGACGCCACCGAGGGGCTCGGCGCGCGCATCCGCCTCGCGGTGGTGGACGTCGCCCGGCCCACGGTGTTCTCGCTCCTCATCATCATCGCCGCCTACCTGCCCATCTTCCTGCTCGAGCGCGTCGAGGGGCGCATCTTCGCGCCGATGGCCCACACCGTCGTGGCCGCGCTCGTCGGCGGGCTGCTCTTTTCCATCACCCTCGTGCCGGTGCTCGCGAGCTTCGCGTACCGCACGCAGCGGGCGGTCAAGGAGTCGCCCGTGCTCCGCGCCGCGACCAGCGTCTACCTGCCCGTGCTCGGCTTCGCGCGGCGGCGGCCGTGGGTCGTGCTCGGCGCCGCCGGGCTCTCGCTCGCGCTCGGGGTGCAGATCCTGGCCACGCGCGGCAGCGAGTTTCTCCCCGAGCTGAACGAGGGCGCGCTCTACCTCACGTTCACCCTGCCGTCGAACGCGTCGCTGAACGAGGGGCGCCGCATCGAGCCTGTGCTCAGCGAGATCATCTCGAGCTTCCCCGAGGTCGACGCCACGATGAGCCAGCTCGGGCGACCCGAAGACGGCACCGACCCGACCCTCCCGAACAACCTCGAGTTCTTCGTGAAGCTCCGGCCCGTGAGCGAGTGGCCGCGCGGCACCCCCAACCTCGGCGCGCTCATGGACCAGATGAACGCCAAGCTGTCCGCCATCCCCGGGGTGGAGGTGAACTTCTCGCAGCCTATCCGCGACAACGTGAACGAGAACATGGCCGGCCAGAACGGGCAGGTGGCGCTGAAGATCTTCAGCCCGAACATGGACGACCTGCAGCAGGCGGCCGAGGAGGCGAAGGCCGCGCTCGCGCCGGTGCAGGGCGTGGCCGACCTCGGCGTCGTGAAGAGCGGCGAGGCCCCGCAGGTGCAGGTGAGACCGCGCCGGGAGATGCTCGGTCGGTTCGGCCTGACGATGGTCGACGTGCAGAGCTTCCTCTCCTCCGCCCTCGGCGGACGCAAGGTCACGACGCTCTGGGAGGAGGACCGCGTCTTCGACGTGACCCTCCGGCTCCCGGGCGGCGCGCGCGAGACGACCGAGCAGGTGCTCGCGCTGCGCATCCCCACGCCGTCAGGTGCGCTCGTGCCGCTCCAGAGCGTGGCGGACGTCAAGATCGGCTACGGCCGCGCGGCCATCAACCGCGAGAACGGCCAGCGGTACGTGGGGCTGCGCATGAACGTGCGCAACCGCGACCTCGGCTCCTTCGTGGACGCCGCCAAGCGCGCGGTCGACCAGAAGGTCACGCGGAAGCCGGGGATGACGATGACCTGGGGCGGCGAGTTCGAGTCGAAGGAGCGCTCGATGGCGCGCCTCCGCGTGGTCGTGCCGGTCGCGCTCGTCATCACGTTCGGGCTGCTCTTCGGCGCGTTCCGCAAGCTCTCGCTCGCGCTCCTCGTGTTCCTCAACATCCCGCTCGCGCTCGTGGGCGGCGCGATCGGGCTCTGGGTGTGCGACATGCCGGTCTCGATCGCGGCGGCGGTCGGCTTCATCGCGCTCGTCGGGCAGGCGTCGCTCAACGGCGTGCTCGTGCTGAGCGCGATCGAGGAGCACCGCGCGGCCGGCCTCGCGATGGACGACGCGATCGAGGCGGGGGCGACCGCGCGGCTCCGGCCCGTCCTCATGACGGCGTCCCTCGCGGCGTTCGGCCTCGTGCCCGCGGCGCTCTCGACGGCGATCGGCTCGGAGATGCAGCGCCCGATGGCGGTGGTGATCGTGGGGGGGACCGTCTCCGCGGCGCTGCTCTCGCTCGTGGTGCTGCCCGCCATCTACCGGGTCGCGATGCCGCTCCTCGAGCGCGGCGAGGCGGCGGAGCCTCCCCCGCCCACCGGACCCGACGTAAGCTAACCGGCGTGGGCTGGTTCGACGCCAACGACTGGGCAACCCTCGCCGCCGAGCTCGGCCTCCAACCCTTCCTCGCGACCGCCGGCTACGCCCCGGGGATGGGCTTTCGCCAGCTGCGGCGCACGTTCGGCGGGCCGGCGGCGCCGCCTCCCTCGTATGCCCACAGGCTGTACGGGCTGTGGCGAGGGGCCGAGGTCGTGGTGCTCACGTACGACGTCGGCAGCGGGAGCACCCAGACCACCTACACGGGCGTGCTCGCGCGCGTGGATCCCCCGCTCTTTCTGGGCCTCGAGCTGCGCGGCAAGCCGCCGCTCCACGGGCTCTTCGGGGGCGAGAGCCTCGCGGTTGGGGTGCCCGCGTTCGACGCGAACCTCGTGCTCTCGTCCTTCGACGCCACGCAGACGCGGACGTTCTTCGACCCGGACGATCCGGCGGCGGCCTCGCTGCTCGAGGGCGTCGCGCGGCAGGTGCCCTCGGAGCTCCTCATCACCGACTCCGTCGTCGACCTCTCGACGCCCAACACGACCACCGATCCGCGGCAAATCGCCGCGCGCCTCGACCAGGCCGCGTGGCTCGCGCGCGCCCTCTCCGAGCGCCGCGCCGCGCTCCCGTGGCGGCGCGACGAGCTGGCGCAGCGCGCCGAGTGGGAGGCCTTCGCGCAGCGCCGCGGGTACGTCTTCAGCCCGGAGCGAATGAAGCTGTCCGGCCAGGAGAACCGGGCCGCCGTCGAGGTCGCCCTCGAGACCGAGCCCCGCGGCGTGAAGACCTCGGTGTCGGTGCGCTTCCCTACCCCGGTCGGGTTCGGGTTCGCGGCGCGCCGCACGACCACGCCCTCCTTCCTCCAGGGGATCTTCGGGCAGGACATCCGGGTCGGGCGCGAGCCTTTCGATCGCCTCTTCGTCGTCACCGGGAACCCGGAGGAGCGCGTCCGCGAGCTGCTCCAGCGGCCCCTCGTGACCGACGTCCTCGCCGAGCTCGGCGCGCTCAGCGGCGAGGTCCAGATGCACCACGAGGGGCTCTTCTTCCGCCTCGACGGGGGCTTCCCGCGCGGCGAGCAGCTCGAGGCGTTGGTCGCGCGCGGGCGCCTCGCGACGACGGCGCTCTTCGGCGAGATCGGGTCGCTCGGCCCGTACCGGTGAGCGGTCGCGCCGCTGGACACGCGCCCCCGCTTCGCCAACCATGGTCCCGTGGGAAGGGCCCGGCTCGCCGCGTGGGGGACAGTGGGGGCGCTGGTGGGCGCGCTCGCGCTCACGCTGCTGCACGGCGTGCCGGCGGCCGACGCGTGCATCGTGCTCCCCGCCGCCGGCGTGCTCCCCGGCGCGGGCGCGCTGGCCCCGCGCAACACGCGCGTGTGGGCGGTCGGCCTCTCGCAGGCGCTCCCCACGGGCGCGACCCTCGCGCTCGTCCCGAGCCGCGACCGCGCGCACCCGATCCCACTGTCCGCGCGCCTCTGGGAGACGAGCGCCGTGGACGAGCTGTGGCCCGCGTCCAGGCTCGACGCAGACGAGCGATACGAGCTGTGGGCCACGCCCCGCCCACAGGTCCCCCCCTCGCCGCGACAGCGCGCGCGCCCTCCGGTGCTCGTGGGCACGTTTCGCACGGGGAGCGCCGACGACCTCACGCCACCCTCGCCGCCCAAGCTGACCCGCGCTCAGCGCGTCATCCCGCTCGTCGACTGCGCGGCCTTCATCGCGGTCGACGGAGCCGCTGGCGCCGACGCGTCCGGCGAGGTGCTCCACGCCGTGTGGCTCGCGGAGGCGGCCGGCGAGCTCCGCTACGGGCAGCCGCCCGCGCGCCTCGAGCGGTGGCCCGCGGCGACGCCCCTCGAGCGGGCGCCGCGGCTCGAGCTGCACGGCCTCCCCGCGGCGGTCCGTCGGATCGGCGT
>CAZHGG010000388.1:0-6202 GCA_964531755.1 uncultured Polyangiaceae bacterium | reverse complement strand
GGGTCGAGGGTCCCGTCGGCCGCGTAGATGTTCGCCGAGATCACCTTCCCAGGGAGCTCTTCGTGGGCCAGGCGATACCCAAGATCACGAATGCGCGCCATGAACACCTTCGTGGTGAGCGCGAGCACGGACGTGGCCCGACTGGCCACGAGCGCCCAGAGGTCGCGCAGGCGAGTCCGTAGGAGCTGGAGCGCGAGGCGGCCATAGGGGAACGGCAGGCTGAGCTGCGCCGCCACGAGCAGCCCCGCCACGAGCCCCACGAAGGCGCCCGCGAGCGTAGCCACCACGTGCGCCGCCGTGGCCCGCGGGCCCTCCGCGCCCCACGCATAGGTGGAAGCGCCGCACGATCCCGCCAGCGCCGCGACCAGCAGGGCCCACAGCGGCAGGGCACCTAGCGCCCGCATGAGCCCGCTCGGCGTGGGCGTCGCGTAATAGGGGGTGGCGCGCTGGTCGGTGTCCGACGCGAACAAGAGGCCGAGCGGCGCTTCCCGCCCGCCGGAGAGCAGCAGCGCGGCGATCGCCTGGTTGTCGTAGATGCCCCCATCCATGAGCGGCAGGCTGCGCTCGACCGGCTGCTTGCCCGGGGCGACCGAGGTCGCCGTGAGCTCCGGGGCGGGGCCGTCCCAGTCGAAGTCCTCCGGCAGGCGCAGGGGCTCGAAGCCCGCGGGGAAGCACGACGAGGCCGCCACCGCGTCGGCGAGCCGGATGTTCCGCCACGCGTCCGGCGGGAGCTTCACGCCCTTGTTGCCAAACGGCACGCCCGCGCGGGGGAGGAGCTGAAAGCGAAACGCGTAGCCGAGCGAGAAGTGCGTGGCGTTCACCACCACGCGGTCGAAGCGCGCCTTCACCCGCGGCTCGTCGGCGAGCGCGCCGAGGCGCGCGCCGCCGAAGTGCCCGTCGTACACGTCGGCGGCCCGCTGGATGAGCGAGGGCGCGCGGGGGCCGCGGTGCAGCCGGTCGAGGGCGTCGGCCACGACGTTCGTGCCGAGGAGCTTCGTCAGCTCGTCCGAGAAGCGCGCGAAGCCGTCACCGCGCGCCACCGAGAGCACGTACAGCGCCCCCACGATGCTCCCGCCGGAGGCCGTGGAGAGCTCGCGCACGTCGCCGAGGAGCCCGAGCTCGTCGAGGGCTCGCATCGTGCCGAGGTGGAAGGCGGCCGCGCGGTAGCCTCCCCCCGAGAGGGCGAGGGCGATCGTGCCCAGCGGTCGTGGCGTGTCGGTCATGTCGGCGAACCCCCTGTGGCCCCGGCGCGCCGGGTGGCGGTCGCGGGCCGCCGCCCGACTTACCACGTGGGCCCCCGGCCGTGGGCGCGGGCGCGCGGCCCTCCGCGCGGCCCCGTCGTTCCTCGCGTAACCGGGGCCCGCCCTCGTGCGTAGATGCAGTTGAGCGGCCGCGGCACCTGCGGCATCGGAGAGAGCATGCGCGATCCCTTCCAGCCTTCCATGAGCCGTCGCATCTTCCTGGGTGGCCTCACCGCCGGCACGGTCGTCACCGCGCTGGCGGGGGCGCGGTACGTCCTGGCCGGCGAGGAGGCCGAGCGCCACGCGCGGAGCACCCTGCGCCCCGACGGCCGCCCGCGCCTGCCGCCCGGGCAGTACCTGCTTCAGCGGCTGCGCCCCATGGGGGGCACCGAGGGCGATCCGAGCCCCGGCGCCTTCCGCCTGCGCGTGCACGGCGAGGTCGATGCACCCTACACGCTCGACTTCGCGGAGCTGCTCCGCATGCCTCAGGTCACGCAGAGCTGCGACGTGCACTGCGTCACGAAGTGGACCGTGCTCGACGCGAGCTGGACCGGCGTGCGCCTGTCCGACCTCGCGGCGCGGGCCCGCGTGCGGCCGAGCGCGCGCCACGTCATCTTCGAGGCCGCGGCCGGCTACACCTCCAACGTCACGCTCCGCGAGGCCTTGGCCCCGAACGTGCTCGTCGCCCACAAGCTGAACGGCGGCAGCATCCCGCGGCCGCACGGGCCGCCGGTGCGCGCGCTCGTGCCCGACTCGTATTTCTGGAAGAGCGCCAAGTGGCTCACCGGCATCAAGTTCGTCTCGCGCGACGAGCCGGGCTACTGGGAGGTGCGCGGGTACCACAACCACGCCGATCCCTGGCGGGAGGAGCGTCATGGTTGAGGCGGCGACCCACGAGGAGCTGGCCGGGGACGACGCCCCGAGCCCGCGCGCGGCGGTCCCGCGCGACGAGCGCGACAAGCGCGGCAAGCCCGGCAAGCCCGCGAGATCGGCGAGCGCGGTCGTGCGCCCCTGGGTGCGCGCGATCCACCGCGACATCGGCTACGTGGCCGTGGGCCTCACCGTCGTGTACGCCGTGTCCGGGCTCGCCGTGAACCACCTCACCGACTGGAAAGACGGCGACGCCAGCTTCGTGAGCTACTCGCTCGAGCGGCAGGTCGGCGCGCTGCCCGCGCCCACCGGCGACGACGCCGCCGACGACCGCGCCGTCGCCGCGGCCGTGCTTCAGAAGCTCGGCATCCGCGAGGCGCCGCGCGAGACCTACCGCGTCGGCGACGGCCTGCTCGACCTCACGTTCGACAAGCGCACGCTCCACGTGGAGACCAAGACCGGCCGCGTGGTGGACGAGGGCCAGCGCGCGCGCTTCTTCCTGCGCGCGGCCAACTGGCTCCACCTGAACCGCGGCAAGAAGGCGTGGACCTACGCGGCCGACGCCTACGCCGCCGCGCTGCTGTTCCTGGCGTTCTCGGGGCTCTTCATGATCCCCGGGCGCAAGGGCCTCTTCGGCCGCGGCGCGGTGCTCGTCGGCCTCGGCGTCGCGATGCCAGTCGCGTACGTGGTGCTCTCCGGCGGGCCCTGAGCTCGGCGCGCGCGTCAGCGGTCGGCGTACCGCTTTCGGATGGTGGGTAGCAGGTACTCCTCGAACGCGCGGTCCACGCCCCACATGGGCTTCCAGCCCCAGTCGCGCCGCGCGCGCGAGTCGTCCACGTCCTCCGGCCAGGAGTCGCAGATCTTGTTGCGCACCGGATCGGGCGCGTAGGTGATCTCGGCCTTGGGGAAGTGCGCGCGCGCCCGGGCCTCGATCTCCTCGGCCGAGAGGCTGAAGGCGCCCACGTTGTAGACGTTGTCGGTGAGCGACGCGCGGTCCGCCTCGAGCAGGGCCACGAGGGCGTTCACCGCGTCGGGCATGGCCATGAACGGGATGCGCGTGTCCGGTCGCACGAAGCACGCGTACGGCTCGCCGCGCGCGGCGGCGTGGAGCATCTCGGGGCCGAAGTCGCTCGTGCCGCCGGTGGGCACGGTCTCGGCCGAGATGAGCCCCGGGAAGCGCAGGCTGCGAAAATCGAGGCGCGCGGCGCTGGAGAGCGCGCCGAGCTGCCGGAAGTGCTGCGTGAAGTAGCGGCCGAGGTGCTCGCAGTAGAGCTTGTT
Organism: uncultured Polyangiaceae bacterium; assembly: GCA_964531755.1. Classification (GTDB taxonomy): domain Bacteria; phylum Myxococcota_A; class Polyangia; order Polyangiales; family Polyangiaceae; genus JAAFHV01. Next base: position 2,813 of record CAZHGG010000388.1, on the reverse strand, counting down.
GCACCCGTACATCGTGATGGGCACGTTGTGGTCGCCCTCGGCCACGCGCCCCGCGCGCGCCTTGGTCTCGAGATCGGGCAGGCCGTACACGGCGATGCTGCTCGGAAACACGAAGCGGACCGGCCGCCCGAGGCGCCCCGACTGGTTCTGCGCGACCCGCAGGAGGTGCAGCGTGCCCTCCACGTTCACCTGGTGGGCGAGCTCGGGATCGCGCTCGCCGCGGGTGGAGAGCAGCGCCGCGAGGTGGAACACGACCTCGATCTCGTGGTGCGCGGCGACCTGATCGAGCAGGTACTTGTCCATGATGTTGCCGGCGTAGGTCTCCACGCAGAGCGGGCGGTAGCGCTCTGGCAGCGGCGTGAGGTCGACCGTGACCGTGCGGTAGCGCCCGTCGGTGTGGAGCCGCTCGAGCAGGGTGCGACCGATCTCTCCGTTGGCGCCAGTGACGAGGACGACGGGCTTCGACATGGGCGCGCACGGTAGTGCGTCGCCGCCGCGACCTCAATCGCGGACCGCGCCGGCGCCGCGCACGAGGGAGGCGCGGAAGGTCCGCGGATCGGCTAGGGTATGCCCGTGGACTCCGCCCACGCGACGAAGGTTTGCTCCGCGTGCGGCGGCAAGTACCCCCAAGACGCGCTGTTCTGTCCGGCCGACGGCGCCCCCCTCCAGAGCAGCGCGAGCTCGGCCCGCGGCGGGGAGGGGCCCGATCCGTACCTCGGCCGCGAGATCTCCGGCCACATCGAGGTGAAGCAGCTCGCCGGCGTGGGCGCCATGGGCCGCGTCTACCGGGCCTACCAGAAGGGCATCGACCGCGACGTGGCCGTCAAGGTGCTCCACCGCGAGCTGTCGGCGAACAAGCAGCTCGTCGCCCGCTTCACCCGCGAGGCCAAGGTCGCCTCGCGCCTGCAGCACCCCAACGCCGTGCAGGTGCACCTCGCCGGGCAGCTCCCCGACGGCGCCATGTACATGGTCATGGAGTTCCTCGACGGCCTCTCCCTGCAGAGCGCCCTCGCGGCCTCGTCGGGCGCCATGCCCCTCGGGCGGGCGCTCCACATCGGCCTGCAGCTCTGCGACGCCGTCGGCGAAGCGCACGCGCAGGGCATCGTGCACCGCGACCTCAAGCCCGAGAACGTGATGCTCGTGCGCCGCGGCGACGACGTCGATTTCGTCAAGGTGCTTGACTTCGGCATCGCCCGCATCAACTGGGGCGAGCAGTCGATGGCCACCGCCGCCGGGCTCATCTTCGGCACCGCGCGCTACATCTCGCCCGAGGGCGCGAAGGGCGAGGGCGTGAACCCGCCGGGCGACGTGTATTCGATCGCCACGCTGCTCTTTCAAATGTTGTCCGGGCGCACGCCGTTCGAGAGCGACCAGGCCGTGGCGCTGCTCCTCCAGCAGATCCACGACGCCCCGCCGTCGCTGGTCAGCGTCCCCCGGGCGTCGTACGTGCCCGCGCCCATCGCCGACGTCATCATGCGCGGGCTCGCGAAGGACCCCGAGGCGCGCTTCCCCGACGCCCGCGCGTTCGGCCGCGCGCTGGCCGAGGGCGCCCTCCGCGCCGGGCTCTCTGGCAGCGATCTCGGGCCGCTCGCGGTCGGCTCGGGGGGCGGCGGCCTGCTCAAGCTCGTGAGCCTCGAGCGCACGCGCCAGCTCGAGCTGTCGTCCGACGTGCAGGAGCGCATGGCGGCCCCGCCCGCGTCGCGGCAGCGCCCGAGCGGCACGGAGGTGCCCCCGCCGAGCTCGCTCCCCGGCAACGCCACCGTCCGCTGGAGCCCGGCCGATCCGCTCCCCGTCGCGCGCGTGCTCGACACCACGCTCGACGACACGTCGGCGCCGCCCGCCCCCGTGGCCTCGGCGCCGCCCACGATCGAGTCGCGCGAGGTGCAGCCCGCCGGACCCTCGTTCCCGCCCACGCCCACGCCGCCGCCCGCCGCGCGCTCGAGCCGCGCGCGCCTCACGACGGCGGCGCCCGACGACGACGACGGGATCGACGAGCTCGACCTCCCGCGGGCGTCCGCGCGCCAGGCCCGCACCTCGCTCATCACCATCGTCATCGTGTGCTTCGCCATGGGCGTGCTGCTGTCGATAGGTGTAGCCTACAAGCTTGGCCGCATCGGCCCCGATCGCGCCCTCGAGGCCGAGCTCGGCCGCGCGCAGGCCGCCCTCCTCGCGCACCGCCTCTACGAGCCCCCCGGCGACAACGTGCGGGAGATCACCGCGCTCGCGCTCCAGCGCTGGCCGCGCGAGCCGCGGCTCCTCGAGGTGCGCGGGCGCGCGTGCGACGAGCTCGTGACCCTCGCCCGCGTCGAGCGCAACGCGCCGGAGTCGCTGCGCATCGCGAAGATCGCGGCCGACCTCGACCCCACCGACCCGTCGGCGAAGCGCCTCGTCGAGGAGCTCGAGGGCGAGCTCGCGAAGCTCGCGCCGCCCGAGCCCACCACGGCGCCCCTGGACTCTGCAAAGCCCCCGACGCTCGGCGCGACCCCGCCCGCGCCGCAGCCCGGGCACCCGGCCTCGCAGACCTCGCTCGACGTCACGCCCCCGGCGCCCCGCGTGGGCCAGACCGTCGCCTTCCTCGGGCGGGTGCCGGCGAAGGGGAAAATTCTCGATCCCGCGTTCACGGTCTCCGGGGCCACGCTCGCGCCCGCGCGCATGCCCGCGCTCCCCGCCGGGCCCGGCGTCTACCGGGGCGGCTTCGCGTTCCTCCAGCCCGGCGCCTACCAGGTGGTGTTCACCGCCACGGTCGACGGCGCGCCCGCCCGCGCCGCGGGCACGATCACCGCGCAGGCGCTCGGCGCGCCCGCGCCCAGCGC
>CAZHGG010000387.1:0-6207 GCA_964531755.1 uncultured Polyangiaceae bacterium | reverse complement strand
CTCGGGGACGTGCGTATCGCGGAGCCACGCGACGTACGGGTCGCGATCCGCCGGCTCGGTGAGGAGGCACCGCACCTCGTAGAACACCGCCGCAGGGCCCGCCGCGCACGCTTCCATCCCCCTTCTATCCTCCCGAAGCGGGCCGCGGGCAACGCCCTGGTGGGCGCGCCGCGCGGCTCGCGGGGCTTGGGCCGACGCCGGGTCGACCGTATCCTCGGCACATGGCGTCGAAGCGAGCGCGGCCCGCCCCGCAGCCGGACCGCGACGGCCCCCGCACCGTGGGCGTGGAGCTCGTGTGGGACGAGGCCCACGCGCGCCTCGTGCTCCGCGACTTGGTGCTCGGTGCTCGCCGGTCCCTCTTCCTCTCCACCGCGAACGCGAAGGACGTCCGGGTTCCTGCGCCCGTAGGCACGCGCGACCGCGCGCGCGGGCGGTACGTCTCGCTCCTCGGGCTCCTCGCCGAGCGCGTAGTCGACGGCCTCGAGCTGCGCTTCTTGCACGCCGGCGCGCTCTCGCGCCCGTTCCGCGCGGCGCTCGCGCGGTGGCCCTCGCTCGAGCCGTGCCTGCGCGCGTGCCCGCGTGTGCACATGAAGATGATCGCGAAGGACGGCGAGCGACTGTACCTCGGCAGCGCGAACTTCACGGGCGCGGGGCTCGGCGAGCGCGGCGACGAGCGGCGCAATTTCGAGCTCGGCATGGTCACCGCCGACGACGTGCTGCTCGACGCCGCGCAGGCCCGCTTCGACCGCATCTGGCGCGGGGCCGAGTGCGGCGCCTGCAAGGTGCGCGGAGAGTGCCCCGAGCCGATCGATCTCCTCGTGAAGCGCCTCGCCGCGCCCCGCGGCGCGCCGCGCCCGACGCCGAAGACCGCCACGAGCCCAGCCGCCAGGACCTCGGCCACCAAGGCTCAGGCCACCAAGGCCTCGACGCGGCGGGCGCCGCCACGCGCCTGACCCGGCGGCGCACGACGACGAGACCCGGCGCCAGACCGCGCGTACACTCGGCGCCATGAGCGAGCCCCCCGACTACCGCACGGCCCCGGCCTCCAGCATGCCCATCATCGTGACCACGGGCCCCACCATCGAGGGGTACCGCGTCACCGCATACCTCGGCGTCACGCGCGGGATCGTGGTGCGCAGCGTGAGCCTCGGGCAGGGGTTCGTGGGCGCCTTCAAGCAGCTCGGCGGTGGCAACATCGAGGAGTACGTCCAGGTGTGCGACGCCGCCCGTCAGGACGCCTACCGCATGATGGTCTCGCACGCGGAGGCCATCGGGGCGCACGCGATCATCGCGATGCGTTACGACGCGACCGAGTTCTCTCAGGGCGCGACCGAGGTGCTCGCGTACGGCACGGCGGTGCGAATCGAGGCGCTCTAGCCGGGGGCGGGGTCCGCCCGGGCGGGCTTGCGCGGCGCCTCGCTCGGGGCCTCTCTGCCTCGGCCTTCGAGTGGGGCCCGTCCCCCTCAGCCCGCGAGCGCGACCTTCAGGCGCTCCGCGAGCTTCGGGCCGGTACCGGCGTCCTCGTGCTTGAAGAAGACGTACGCGTCGCGCCACGAGGCGCCGCGCAGACGCGCGGCCCACGCGGCCAGATCCGCGTCTGTGTATTCTACACGTCGGAGGCGCAGGTACCCCACGGGCGCGGTCTCGACGAACGGGGCGGCCTTGCGCGGGTTGGTGTCGTCCACCACGCACAGGGTCGCGGACTGCTCGCGGAGCAGGGCGAAGGTGTCGTCGGAGAACCACGACGCGTCGCCGAACTCGACGACGATCGGCGACGGGCGCGGCAGGGCCTCGAGGAACGCCCCGAGCAGCGCGAGGTCCTTCTTCATGTGTTGGGGGAGCTGGAACAGCAGCGGCCCGAGGCGGTCGCCGAGCGCGGCGGCCACGGCGCAGAAGCGATCGACGGAGTCTTGCACGTCCACGAGCCGCCGGTGGTGCGTGATGCGCTGCGGGGCCTTGAGCACGAACGTGAAGTCGGCCGGCACCTCGGAGGCCCAGCCCTCCAGGAGCTCCGGCTTCGGCATGCGGTAGAACGTGGCGTTGATCTCCACCGTCGAGAACCGCTCGGCGTAATAGGAGAGCATCTTCTTCTGCGGCAGCTTCTCGGGGTAGAAGGTGCCCTTCCACTCCGCGTACGAGAACCCGCTCGTGCCCACCCGAATGCCCATCCGCGCAGTCTACGTGAAGCCCGCGCCGCCGCGCGCGGCTTCCCGCACCCTCACCCCGGGGGCGGCGTGAGGCCGTTCTCCGAGCGCTCGGCGCACGACCTCACCGAGAACGAGCTCACGCGGGCGCTCGCGCGCGCCCGCGCGCGCGGCCCGGTGCTCGACCTGACCACGTCGAACCCCACCACCGCGGAGCTGCCGGGTCTCTCGGCGCGCGGCCGGGCCGCCCTCGCCGCGCCGAGCGTCGCCACCTACGAGCCGCTGCCGTTCGGGCTCCCCGCGGCCCGGGCGGCCATCGCGACGAGCTACGCGTCGCTCGGCGTCGAGGTCGATCCGGCCCGCGTCGTGTGCACGGCGAGCACGAGCGAGGCGTACTCGTGGCTCTTCGGCCTCCTCGCCGACCCCGGCGAGGAGGTGCTCGTGCCGCAGCCGAGCTACCCACTCTTCGCCTACCTCGCGCGGCACCAGTCGGTCGTGCCCGTCCCGTACCCGCTCCGCTATGACGGGGCCTGGCACATCGATCTCCCCGAGCTCCGGGCGCGGGTGGGACCCCGGACCCGGGCCATCGTGCTCGTTTCGCCCAACAACCCCACAGGCTCGTACACCAAGCGCCACGAGCTCGACGCCCTCCTCGACCTCGACCTGCCGCTGGTGAGCGACGAGGTGTTCGCCCGGTACCCGCTCGCGGAGGGGCGGGGCCGGGTCGACACCGTCGCGGGGACGTCACGCGGGCTCGTGTTCGCCCTCTCCGGCCTTTCGAAGGAGGCGGCCCTCCCCCAGCTCAAGCTCGGCTGGATCGTGGCGGCGGGCGCGCCGGCGCGGGTCGCGGAGGCCCTCGCGCGCCTCGAGATCACCGCCGACACGTTCCTCTCGGTGGGCGCCCCCGTCTTGGCGGCGGCGCCGACCCTGCTCGAGGACGCCGACGGGCCGCGCGCGGCGATCCTCGCGCGGGTGCGGGGCAACCTCCTCGCGCTGGACGAGGTGCTCGGGGCCACCTCGCCGCTGACCCGCCTGCACGTCGAGGGCGGTTGGTACGCGACGCTGAGGCTCCCGCGCGTATTCGGCGCTGAGGTCTCGGCACCTCACCCCGACGCCGGACTCGACGAGGCCTTCGCCCTCGACCTCCTCGAGCGGGACGGTGTGCTCGTCCACCCCGGGTCGTTCTTCGAACTCGAGGGGCCGCACGTGGTGCTGAGCTTGCTCACAGAACCGTCGCGATTTCACGCGGGTACGCTCGCCCTTCGCCGGCGCGCGGACGCCACGCTCACCTGACCGGTCAGCGTGCTTGCCAGGGCTGACGGTTCCACGAATAATCTCGCTGACATGTCCTTCCCCCGGCTACGCGCATCGCTCGGCGACGACCGGGCGGCCGCACGCGTCCTCGAGCGCGCGCTGCGGCACGAGCGGGGGATCGTGCCGCTCACGACCCCGGTGGAGCACCAGGGCACCCACGTTCTGGAGATCGTGTTCAGCGGCGGAAAGATCGTCGAGGTCCTGGTGGAGCCGGTGGGCCCGGGGGGTCCGGACGGTCAGCCGCTGGATCTGCGTCCGCTGAGCCAGGCGCAGATGGCCGACATCTTCGCTCTCATCGAGCGGCTCGACGCGCCCGTGCGGCTCGGGGCGTACTCCAGCCTCCCCAACGGCCGGCCCGCGTCGGTGCCGCCGAAGCCGCTCACCGCGACCGCCGCCAGCGAGATCGCGGCCCCCGGCACGGGCCCGTCGCGGCGCCCCGGGGCGTACGTGCTCGTCGCGGACGACCCCGAGCCCGCCGCCGCTGCCGACGACGACGACGAGCCGACGCTCATGCGCCAGGCCGCGAGCCGCGCCGAGACCCTCGCCCCCCCGCCCCCGGGCCCGCGGGAGGAGACCATTCCCCCTTCGTCCCGCCTGCGCTCCACGGGCCCGGAGGCCTTCTCCGCCACCCTGATGCCCTCCGACCTCGACCTGACGAGCGGCCAGGCCGAGGCGCTCATGCCGCCGCCGTCGTCGTCGGTGCCCGGGCGCCGCGTCAGCCTGCCGGCCGCGCCCATCTCCTCGAGCTCCATCCCCATCGTCGAGCGCTCGCCCGACAGCGAGTCGGGCCTCATCGGGCGCGTCATCGGCGGCAAATACGAGATCGTGAGCTCCATCGGCCGAGGGGCCTCCGCGGAGGTCTTCCGCGCCGAGCACGTCACGCTCAAGCGGCCCGTCGCCGTCAAAATCCTCCACCAGGAGAACCAGGGCTCCGAGCAGTTCGTGAAGCGCTTCAAGGCCGAGGGCCGCACCCTGAGCCGCCTCGAGCACCAGAACATCGCCCGCGTGATCGACTTCGGCGAGGACCCCGGCGGCCTGCTCTACCTCGTGATGGAGATGCTGACCGGCAAGAGCCTCGAGTTTCTCATCTGGGCGAGCGGCACCCTGCCGGTCCCGAAGGTCCTCGACGTGGCGATGCAAGCGTGCAGCGCGCTCGCCTTCGCCCACGACGAGGGCATCGTGCACCGCGACGTGAAGCCGGAGAACATCCTGCTGGTCCCGCACAAGGACGACGACGGCGAGCCCTGCGAGATCGTGAAGGTGTGCGATTTCGGCCTCGCCAAGCTTCAAGACCCCGACGCGGAGAGCGCCGACCTCACGATGCGCGGCGCGGTCTGCGGCTCGCCTGCGTACATGTCGCCGGAGCAGATCCGCGGCGAGGCGCTCGACGCGCGCACCGACATCTACTCGCTCGCGATCACGCTCTACGAGGCGCTCACGGGGAAGTACCCGCACGACGCGATCGGCCTCACCGACCTGTTCGCGAAGAAGCTGATGGCGGAGCCGACGCCGCTCCGCACCTACCTGCCCACGATCGACCCCGCGCTCGAGGCGACGATCATGCGCGCGATGTCGCGCGAGCCGGAGGACCGCCAGCCCGACGCGCGCGCCCTCCGGAAGGAGCTCCGCGCCGCGCTGAAGGCCAACAAGGACGACTGACCGCCGGGGCTCCGGGCACGCCCCACGCCCCGCGACCGCCAGCTATTTCGTGAGATCCGTGAACCACTTCGCCGCGAGGACGCCCTTGAAGTCGGCGTCCTTCGGGGCGCGGGCCTTCACCTTCGGCCCGCCGACGGCGATGGCCAGCTTGAGCGCCTTCTCGGCGTTCACCGCGTCGTTGGTGAGCGCGTACGCGCAGGCGAGGTTGTACGGCGGGAGGGGCGCCAGCGGATCGGCCCAGGTCGCCTTGAGGAACAGGTCGCGCGAGGCGGCGTAGTCCTTCTTCTGGTGGTGGCGGAAGCCGGTGTCGTTGTAGACGAGGCTCGCGAGCCGGGCGAGCGGCAGGCGCACGATCGACAGCTCGTTGCACCACTCCATGCAGAAGAAGTGGCCGATGAAGGCGAGCTCGGAGCGATCGGGGGAGGCGAGGATGCCGTTCCAGCTCCCGCTGTAGCGCAGCTCGGGGGTGGGCGATTTCACGTTGACCGTGACCGAGTAGACGGGGTCCTCCGCGCCCACGCGGCCGCCGATGCGCAGGCCGTTGTCGGAGCTGACGTGCACCGTGAGGTCCTTCGCGAACGCCCAGGTGGTCACCACGGCGGGCGGCAGCACGCCGACGCCCTTGGCGACGTGCGCGGGGGAGCCGCCCTTCAGCGCCGCGATCTTCTCCGCGAACGCGGGACCGACGACGTTCTTGTCGGGGTCGACCCCGACTTGCCTGGTGGGGCCGGTCGCCGCCGCGAAATAGCAGCGATCGCCGAGCTCCGTGCCCTTGGGGGGCCCGTCGCTGTAGCCGGCGCCCATGTGGCCGCACGCGATCACCTCGGCGCCGTCCTTCGAGTAGCCAAAGACGGTGGCCGGATCGTCCATGCCGCTGCCGATGGGCTCGGGGTACCCCTTCAGCACGAGGGGGCCGGACGGCCCGAAGTCGACCGAGGGAAGGCCGACGCTCGCCGGCGTGGCGGAGGGCTTGGCCGGCGCGGGCGCGCCGCCGTCGGGGTCGCTCGCGCCGGCCACCGCGACGACCGTGGGCGCGCTCGCGAACACCTTGTGCGGCCCCGAGTGCCGCGGTGCGGCGGCGCTGGCGGCC
>CAZHGG010000386.1:0-6210 GCA_964531755.1 uncultured Polyangiaceae bacterium | reverse complement strand
CGGGGGCTGCGCGGACCGGGCCGCCCTCGAGCGCGCAGCCGAGCGCGGCGGCGCCGAAGACCGCGCGCCACGACCGCGGCTTCACGTGGGCTCCCGCGGGGCGCGCTCGGGGAGCACCATGGCGCGCGGACACACCGCGCTGCACTCGGTCGAGTGTCCGCAGTTGTCGCACACGCGCGACCGGAGCAGGTTCCCAGCGACGGCACACACCACGCCGCCGATGGCGAGCCAGAACCCCGCCGACGGGGCGGCGAAGGTCTCGAACTGGCCAATGACGCCGTTGCCGAACATCTGCGGCGTGAACGGCGCGATGTGGAGGGGCGCCTTCGGGTCGAGCTCGTGGCCATACGAATACAGCCAATAGAAGCTGTCGAGCAGGAACACGGCGGGAAACGCCAACGCAGGAATGGCCACGAGCTTGTTGAGCTTCTTCCCCGAGAGCGCCAGCGCCGCGAGCGTGAGCACCCCTATCGCGGCCACTCCGTAGCCGGCGAGGTGCCGCTCCACCGCCGCCGCGTCGGAGAGGTGCTTCATGCCTATGTAGTGGTTCAAGAGATCGATCTCGTGGACGTCGCCGCCCATGCCCGTCAGCGAGATCTCGAGCCCAAGGCCCTTGGGATACTGGGGGGCGTACAGCTTGAAGCTCCACCAGGGGCGGAAGAACGAGGCCGCGAAGAGGCCGACGGCGCTCGCGCCGAGGAGCACGACGATCCACCGCGCCCAGTCCCACGGCGGCTTCTCACCTGCGGCGTGTCCGGCGGACGAGAGGACGGGGAGCCGGACGCGTCCGTCCTTCGTGGGCCCCGCGCCGTCGCGGTGCTCGTGTGTGTGCCCCCCGGTCTCGCCTTGCGCCATGCTCGACCTACTTCTTCTTGGGCTTCACGAGGAAGTACCCGGCCATCTCCAGGTGGAGCGCGGAGCAGAACTCGGTGCAATACATGGGGAACGTGCCCGCCATGTCGGCCTTGAAGGTCATGTTCTCGTGCTTGCCGGGCTCGAGGCTGACGTTGATGTTGTACATGTCGATCGTGAAGCCGTGGGTCTGGTCCTCCGCCGACTCGAGGCTCGTGAGGTGGATGGTCACCTCGTCGCCCTCCTCCACCTCGATCTGGTCGGGCGTGAAGTGGCTGCGAATGGCCGTCATGTACACGTCGACCTTGTTGCCATTTCGAACGATCTTCTCCTTACCGCCCTCGGCGCGCGCGGGGTCGACCGTGCCCAGGAACGGGTTCGTGCCGGGCTTGTAGACCTTCAGCGGCTTCAGCTTGTCGGCCTTGATCATCTGCGAGTAGTGCGGCTCGGCGTTCGGCAGCGGCATGTCCGCGAGCAGGCGCATCTTCTCGCCCGTGAGGTCCACGAGCTGGAAGTTCTGCGGATAGAGGGGTCCCACCGGGAGGAACCTGTCCATCGACATCTTGTTCATCGCCACGAGGTACTTGCCGTCGGGGCTCACCGTGTCGCCCTCGGCGGAGAGGATGTGGCCGATGTTGTACTGCACCTTGAGCTTCTCGACTGGCTTCTTCAGGTCGTTGTAGGACCACTTCGCGACCACACTCTCGATGAACACGGAGGTGAACGCGTTGCCCTTGTCGTCGAACACCGTGTGGAGAGGCCCGAGGCCAATCTCCACCTGCCCCTGGAGGGTGTCCTTGAAGGCCATGATGGGCAGCCCGTAGGGGTCCTTCCCCTCGAACTTCTTGCCCTCGATGAGCGCCTTCATCTTCTCGAAGTCGTAGATGGTGGTGTGCGTGTCGAGCTTGCCGCCCACCACGATCGCCTTGCCGTCGGGCGTGACGTCGCAGCCGTGCGGGCTCTTCGGCTCGCCCACGAGCGAGAGCACGCCCTCGGGCCCGGAGACATCCATCATGAGCACACGCATGCCCGCGATGGTCTTGGTCTTCCCGGCGTTGACGAGCGCCTCCGCCTTCTTCCAGTTGATGACGTGGAGGTAGTCCATATCGCCCTGCGAGGCGCCCGACTCGATGGGCGGCTTGCCCTCCAAGGTCCCGCCGATGGCCATCTCGGTGTTGAACGAGTTGATGAACGCCCAGCCGTCGGAGCCGAGCTTGCCGGCGTCGGCGAGGTCTTGCGTGTAGGGCGGAAGCTCGAGCGCCCAGCTCTTCTCCGGGTCGATGCGCCCCTTCGCGCGGTCGAACTTCCAGAAGATGGCGACGCCGCGGTACTTGTCTTTGTACTGGCTGAGCGGCGCGTACTCGCGGCCGAGCGGCGCGGGATATTGGCTCGTCTCGATCACGTAGTCGGTGTCGGGGGTCACGAACGCGCCGCCGTGGTCGCTCGCGGCGAGCGGGTTGGCGACGAGCTGCTTCGTGGTGAAGTCGGAGAGGTCGACCACCGCCACGCGGGCGTTCGCCTTGTCGTTCACGAACAGATACTGGCCGTCGTAGTCGCCCTTCGTCTCGGAGAGGTTCGGGTGGTGCATGTCGGCCCACCGGATCTTGTGCGCGCCCTGGTTGCCCTGATCGAGCACCCTGTCGCTGTCCCCACCGAAGCCCCAGCCTTGCCACGACTCCGGCGTGAACACGCCGATGACCTTGAGCAGGCGCATGGAGGGCACGCCGATGACGTCGATGTTCCCCGACTGCCCGCCCGACGCAAAGATATAGTACTCATCCATCTTCCCAGTGGGCACGTAGGTCTTCAGCGCGGCCTCGACGTCGGCCTCGGAGAGGTTCCGCGCCTTCATGAGGTCGGTGACGCTCGCGGAGGCGCCGAGGCCGCCGGCCGCGGCCTGCTCCTTCTCTTTGGCCTCGTGTTTGTTCTCGCAGCCAAAGAACGCCGCGCTGGCGATGCCGGCGAACACGAGCGAGGAAGCGACGAGTGTATGAGCGCGCATGGGCATGGTCTCCAGAGTTCCAATCGGGGGGCGAGGTGGCGCGCCCGGCGGCGGCCGGCGCGCGAGGGTGTGCCGCGCGCGGCTATTTCTTGGGTGGCAGGAGCACGGTGTCGACCACGTGGACGATCCCGTTCGACGCCTGCACGGTGCCCACGATCGCGGCGTCGTTGATGGTCACTTTGCCGTCCTTCACGTGCACCGTGGCCTTGCCGCCGTCGGCCATGCTGAGCACCATTCCGTCCTTCAGCGCGGCGACGCCGTACATCGACACGGTCACGTGGTATTTCAGTATTCCGCGCAGGTCGTCGTGCTTCTCGGGCTTCACGAGCCCCTCCACGGTCCCCGGCGGCAGCTTGGCGAAGGCCGCGTTGGTGGGCGCAAACACCGTGAACGGCCCGGCGTTGTCGAGCGAGTCCACGTATTCGGCGGCCTGGAGCGCGGTCACGAGCGTGGTGTGGTCCTTCGAGCCGAGCGCGACGTCCACGATGGTGTTCATCCCGGTGCGGCGGGGCTCGGGCTTCTTGGCGGGCGCGGGCGTGGCGGCGGCCTTCGCGGGTTCGGTGGCCGTGGGCGCGGGCTCCTTGTCGCAGCCGACGAAGGTGAGCGCGACGAGCGCGAGGAGGCCGAGCGTGAGGTTCTTCATGGGGATCTCCCCGACGACGTGGCAGAGGGCGCCGCCGGACGTCGCCCCCTCTGCACTTCGTGTGCCATCGGGAACGCGACGAAATGCCGCGGCCGGGGTTTATTTTGGATGTATACGTACGCAAAAGGTGCGCCTCGACGCAGCCTTTTCGGCGCGGCGGCGGCGGCGCGCGGGTATCATCGCGGCGTGCGTACCTTCGTCGCCCGCCCGCTCACGCGTGAGTCCTTTGCCCCGTTCGGCCAGGTGCTGGACATTGACCAGGCGGAGGGCGAAGGGCGCCCCGTGAACATGGGCACGGCGCGGCGGCACGACGCGGTGCTGTCAATCGAGAACCTCCGGAGCGACGCGCGCCTGAACATCGCCGCGTTCCGGTGCCAGCCGAGCGTGCCCGGCCGTTTCCCGGTGGTGGAGCTCGAGAAGCACCCCCACTCCGGCCAGCTCTTCGTGCCGCTGAACGCCTCGCGCTACCTCGTGGCCGTCTCGCACGGCGTGGACACGCCCAACCTCGACACGCTCGAGGTGTTCCTCGCGTCGGGCCGGCAGGGCGTCTGCTACGGGCCGGGCGTGTGGCACCAGCCCATGATCGTGTTCGACGTCGAGACCGACTTCTCCTGCTTCGTGTGGGAGAACGGCACGCCCGAGGACTGCGTGCCCTACCGGCTCTCCCCGAGCGAGATCGTCACCGTGGAGCTCTGAGCCCCGCCGCGGGCGGGCGCGGAACAAGCTCAAGCGGCGCCGCGCGGCGACGCGCGGAGCGGGCCTTTTCTTCGGCGCGCAGGGTGCGTAAGGTACGCCTCCACACACCCCGACGGTCCACGCGCCTCCAGAGGCCCAGCAACGCCAGGATTTCCCATGCCGTTCTCACTCCCCGAGCTCCCGTACGCCAAGGACGCCCTCGCGCCCCACCTCACCGCCGAGACCCTCGACTTCCACCACGGCAAGCACCACAACGCCTACGTCGTGAACCTGAACAAGCTGCTCGAGGGCAAGCCGGAGGCGGAGAAGAGCCTCGAGGAGGTCATCCTCGCGTCCGACGGCGGCGTCTTCAACAACGCCGCCCAGATCTGGAACCACACGTTCTACTGGAGCTCGATGAAGCCCGGCGGCGGCGGCGAGCCCACGGGCGACCTGAAGGCGGCGATCGACCGCGATTTCGGCTCGTTCGCGAAGTTCAAGGAGGAGTTCAGCGCCGCCGCGGCCACGCAGTTCGGCTCCGGCTGGGCGTGGCTCGTGGTCAAGGACGGCAAGCTCTCCGTCACGAAGACCGCGAACGCCGACCTGCCCATGAAGCATGGGCAGACCGCGCTCCTCACGTGCGACGTCTGGGAGCACGCCTACTACATCGACTACCGGAACGCGCGCCCCAAGTACGTAGAGACGTTCCTCAACCACCTGGCGAACTGGGACTTCGCGGCCGCGAACCTCGCGAGCGCGAAGGGCTGAGCGGCGCGTCGTCGGCGCGTGGGCTCCCGCCTCAGCCCGTGGAGCCCACGCCGCGCGCGCTCGCCGCGCGCGCGGCGAGCACCTCGTCGAGCACCGCGCGGAGCGCCCGCGCGGCGCGACCGCGGTGCGACACCTCGTTCTTCTCGTCGTCGCTCAGCTCCGCCATCGTCTTGTCGTGTCCGTCCACGAGGAAGATGGGGTCGTAGCCGAAGCCCGCGGCGCCCCGCGGAGACGTGAGGATCGTCCCCTCGCACACGCCCGACACGAGCTGCGGCTCCAGCGACGCGAGCGGATCCACCAGCGCGAGCACGCAGCGAAAGCGCGCGCGGAACTGGCGCCCCTCGTCGGCCAGCGGGGCGAGCGCGGCCAGCAGCGCCGCGTTGTTCTCGCCGTCCGTCGCGCGCGAGTGGGCGTAGCGCGCCGAGCGCACACCGGGCGCGCCGTCGAGCACGTCGACCTCGAGCCCCGAGTCGTCGCCGAGGGTCAGCATCATCGTGGCGCGCGCGAGGGCCACGGCCTTCTTGGCCGCGTTCTCGGCGAACGTGGCGCCGTCCTCGACCACCGTCGGGGCGCGCGTGAGGACGTCCGTCGGCGCGAGCACGTCCACCGGGAGCGCGCGCAAGATGGCGCGGATCTCCTTGAGCTTGTGGACGTTCCCCGTGGCCAGCACGAGCGAGTGCCTCACGACGCGCCCTGCGTGAGCGCGCCGAGGTCGACGCCGTGCGCGGAGAGGGCCGCGCGCTGCAGGGCGACGAGGCGCTGCACGCCGTCGAGGCCGAGGTCGACCATCCGATCGAGATCCGCGCGCGGGATGGGCGCGCCCTCCGCGGTGCCCTGCACCTCGACGATGCCGCCGTCGGCGGTGGCGACGAGGTTCAGGTCGACGCCGGCCTTCGAGTCCTCGAGGTACATGAGATCGAGCCGGAGCTCGCCGTCGAGCCAGCCCACGCTGGTCGCGGCGACCGGCGCGCGCAGCACGGGCCGCTCGAGCCGCCCCGCCCGCCGCAGCTTGTCGAGCGCGACGGCCAGCGCCACGAACGAGCCGGTGATCGCGGCGGTTCGGGTGCCGCCGTCCGCCTCGAGCACGTCGCAGTCGAGCGCGATCGTCCGCTCGCCAAGCGCGTCGAGATCGACCGCGGCGCGGAGCGAGCGCCCCACGAGGCGCTGGATCTCCTGGGTGCGCCCGGACGGCGCCTTGCCGCGGCCGTCGCGCGGCTCGCGCCGCTGGGGGTTCGCGCGGGGGTGCATCTGGTACTCGGCGGTGATCCAG
>CAZHGG010000385.1:0-6212 GCA_964531755.1 uncultured Polyangiaceae bacterium | reverse complement strand
CCCCCTGGGGCCACCCCCCCGGGCCCCCCCCCCCCCGCGGCGGGCCCCCCCGCCCGTTCACGCGGTGGGGGGCGGGGGGGGCGGGCGGGGCGTGCGCATCACGCGATCGGCGAGTCGCCGAGGGTGAACGTGTCGGCCCAGTCGGCCCGCACCTGGCCCCGCTCGTCCTTGAGCCAGCGCATGCAGAGGCGCTGCGGCACCCGGATCGTCGATGGCGCCTTGTAGGTGCCGAACACGTGGTCCCAGAGCGACGTGGTGACGCCGTGGTTGAAGCGGGCGTCGACGAAGTGGTGCGTGAAGTGGTGCCGCCGCGCCCACCGGGCGTAGGGCCCCACGCCGCCCGTCACGTGCTCGAGGCGGTGGAGCACCTCGTACGTGGCGTAGAAGCCGAGCAGCCCGGCCGTGTACGCGAGCCCGCACGCCGCGCCCGCGAGCGCCACGGCGGGCAGCGCCACGACGAGCGCCGCGGCCGCGCCCGCGCACACCTTCTTCCACGTGGGCGCGAAGTAGTCGCCCTGGCTGTGGTGGCGAATGTGCTCGACGGCGAAGGGGTTCTTGCGAAAGCGCTTGTCGTGCCCGAGCCAGCGGTGAATCACGTACTCCAGGAACGTCCACGTGAGCGCCCCCGCGAGCGCCGCGACCCCGATCCACACCACCGATTTGCCAAGCTCGCTCATCGTCGTGACTCCCCAGATCTTGGTGTCTTGCGTGCCTTCGCGGACGAGGCCTTCGGGAGGACCCCCGCCTTCGTGGACGGCTTCGTGGACGGCTTCGTGGACGCCGCCGCGGCGCCGTGCGGCGCCGGCAGGGCCTGCTGGGCGGCGGCGTCGACGGCGGCGGCGGCCGCGCCCCAGCCGACCAGCAGCGCGCGCACCCCCGAGAGCAGGAGCCGCTCGGTGTCGATCACGCCGGCCGCGCGGCTCGCCTGCTTCTCCATCTGCAAGACGCCCTGCGCCAGGCCGAAGAGGCACAGCGAGCGCTCGACGGGATCGCCGGCGACGATCGCGCCGGCCTCGCTGGCGGCGGCGAGCGCGCCGGCCACGCCCTGCAGAGTGGCCATCATGCTCGCGATGATCGGCTCGGCCGCCCCGTCGTCCTCGACGAGGACGCGCGGGTCGGCGAGGGTGGTGGCGAGCAGGCCGAAGCGCTCCGGCGTGGCGCGCGCGAACTCCCGGTAGGCGCGGGCGTACGCGAGCACCGCGGCGAGGGGCGACGCGTCCGCGGGGAGGCGCGCGCGGCCGCGGTCGAGGTGGGCGCGCGCGTCGGCCAGGGCCTGCAGCACGAGCTGCGCGTAGAGGGCGTCTTTGGAGCCGAAGTAGCGGTAGAGGGCGCCCGGCGTGTAGTCGACCTCGGCGGCCAGCTTGTGGAGCGACAGCCCGGCGAAGCCCTCGCGCTCCACCATGCCCATGGCCGCGTCGAGGATGCGCCGCTGGTTGTCGTCGTGGCGACGCGCGCGCGGGGTCCGGACCAGTTCGTGAACCATGGTCAATTAGTAAATGACGTTCACGCTTTCGTCAAGGCCGCGCGGACACGATTCCTCGCCGGGCGAGGACGCTCCACCGCGGAGGGGGCGCGCGCCCCGTCCTCAGTCGTCGTCGACGCCGTGCTCGCCGAGGGTCTCCCACTCCATGCGGGCGAGCGGCACGCTGTCGGCGTACACGGCCATCGGCGCTACGGCGCGCACGACGTCTTTGATCTGCACGGGCAGACCGTCGATCACCATCGGGCCACGCGAATAGCCGGCCAGCTCGAGCGCGGTCTCGAGCAGCGACTTGGTGACCGGCGGCTCCTCCTGGATGGGCGCGTCGTCCGGCAGGCTGGCGGCCTTGCGGGCGTACTCGAGCGCGTGCCGCAGGCCGCCCATCTCGTCGACGAGCTTCTTGTCGAGCGCCTGCTGGCCCGCCCACACGCGCCCCTGCCCCACGGCGTCGACCTGCTCACGGGTGAGCTTGCGACCCTGCGAGACGCGATCGACGAACACGTCGTAGAACTGCCCGACCTTCCGCTCGAGCTCCTGGCGCTCGTCCGGCGTGAAGCCGCGGAAGAACGACTCGGCGTCGGCGCGAGGGGTGACCTTGCGGACCTCCACGTTCACGCCGAGCTTGGCGAGCAGGCCGCTCACGTCGGCCTTGCCGTAGAAGATGCCGATGCTGCCCGTCACGGTGAGCGGCAGCGCGTAGATCTTGGTGCCGGCCGCCGCCACGTAGTACCCGCCGCTCGCGGCGATGGAGCCCATCGACACGATGAGCGGTTTCTTCTGGGCGAGCAGGCGCAGCTCGCGCCACATCACGTCCGCGGCGAGCGAGGAGCCGCCGGGCGTCTCGATGCGCAGCACCACCGCGCGCACGCTCGCGTCCTCCCGGAGGCGCTTGGCGCTCTCGGCGATGGTGTAGCTCCCGCAGAGCTTCATGCCGAGCAGCGGCACGGTGCTCGAGCGGCCGTCGATCATGTCGCCGTCGATGTAGAGCAGCCCGACCTTGTTGCGCTGGCCGAAGCGGATCGGCGCGACGGCCTGCTCCTCGTACTTCTCGACGACGACCTTGCGGCCGACGACCTCCTGGGTGACCCGCTCGAGCTCGTCGTCGAACGCGAGGGTGTCGACGAGCTTCGCGTCGCGCGCCTCGACGGCGACGAACGGGCCCTTGCGCGTGACCTCGCGGATGTGCGCCTCCGGGAGGTGCCGGTAGAGCGACAGGTTGCGGACGAACACGGCCTCGTAGTTGCGGAGCAGGTCCTCCTGGTCGGCGCGCGCCACCTCGCTCGCGCCGCGGTTCATGAGCTGCTCCGGCGCCGCCTTGTGCGCGCCGATGCGGACGAACTCGGCCTTCACGCCGATCTTGTCGAGGAGCCCGGCGAGGTAGATGTGCGTGGTCTTGAGGCCGGAGTAGCGGACGCCGCCCGCCGGGTTCAGCACGACGCGGTCCGCGCTCGCGCACGCGAAGAGCCCCTTCGGCCCCGCCGTCTCGAAGCTGCAAACGACCTTCTTGCCGCGCGCGCGGAGGAGCCGGAACGCGTCGGCGAGCTCCTCGGCGTGGGCGAACGAGGTGGCGGGCTCGTCCCGCAGGAGCAGCGTGACCGCCTCGATGTCGGCGCGCTCGGAGAGGCCCCAGAGGCGCTTGAGGAGGCGCACGTGGCTGCGGGTGCCCGGGGTCGCCTCGAGCCGGAGGGTCACCGCGTGGCCGCTGCGCGGGATGGTGGCGGGGCTGCCGTAGTCGGCGAGCGCCGCGGTGAGGTACTGCCCCGTGTCGGTGGTCCTGCCGAGGGCGTTGCCGACGATGGCGCCGCCGCCGAGCGAGGCGCCGCGCAGGCTGAGCTCGAGGCCGAGCGTCGCGAGGTACGCGGGATCGCTCTGGCCGAGGTTGCCCACCTCCACGTCACCGCGGGCGCGGCCGACGCCGGGGATGTCGACGCCGAGCACGGCGCGCGGACGCGCCTGATCGGAGCCGTCGTAGTAGCGCACCTCGGCGCCGAGCTCGACGGCGCGCGTGCCGGTGGGGCGGAACGCCGCGGCGGCCACGTATTGGCGATCGAGCACCGGCAAGAGCGCGCGCGACGCGCCGGTGGGGAGCGGGTAGCTCGCGGGGCCGTTGAAGTCGTGGGCCACGAGGCCGAACGCGAGCCGCGGGCTCGGCCGGTACGACACCGCCGCGCTGAGCGCGACGATGCCGCCCACGTCGGGGTTGGGCGAGAACGACGTCTGCAGGGTGGCGCCGAACGAGAGCGCGCGCGAGACGCTGTAGCCGAGGCCCCACGTGAGCCACACGTAGTCCTGGCCAAAATAGGGCCCGCCGGCGGCGCTGGGCGGTGAGATGTAGTCTACACGGAAACCCGCCCCGAGCCCCCACGCGACCGGCGTGGAGAGATCGAACGAGTGGCCGCAGGCCACGCGCTGCGTGTCGGTGCAGCGCACGCCGGTCCAGCGGAGCTCCTTGCCCGTGAGGAAGCCGAGGTTCGCGGGGTTCAGGACCAGGGCCTCGCCCGAGTCCTCGCTCGCGGCGCTGCGCCCAGGCGAGAACACGCGCTCCCCGCGCGCCGGAAAGGGCTCGGCGCGCGCCACGCCGGCGGACGCGAGGAGCGCGAGCTGCGCGCCCGCGCACGAGGCCAGCGCCACGAGCAGCGGGGTTCGTCGGGGGACACACTTGAGGTTCGGGCGCTTCACGAGACTCCTTGCCGACGTGCGGCGTGCGGGCGGTTCAGCCGAGCGTGGCCAGCTCGCGCAGCGTCGCCGCCTCCGCCTCGAAGGTCTTCTTCACGAGCTCGGAGTAGACGAGCTTCTCGGCGACGCCCCGGGCCAGCGAGACGTTGAGATCGAGGGTGCCGCGCACGGTGCGGCGCGCGCGCCCGGTCTCGAGCGGCTCGAGGAGGTAGCTGCCGCTCGACGCGAAATACTTCTGCCACTCGGGCTTCACGTTCGCCTTCACGCGCCACGACGCGGCGTGCCGGCGGATGTCGTAGACGGTGGTCTCCTCCCACGCGCACATCTCGGGCGTGACGTACTTCTGCGCGAAGGCGGGGATCTTCACGTTGGCGCGGAACGACCACACACGCTCGAGGCGATCGACGTCGACCTTGTGGGTGATCTGCGTGAGGGCCTCGATGTGCGGGAGGCGGGCCGCCAGCTTCGCGCCGAGGTCGGGCGAGAGGAACGCGAGCTCGAGCGCATCGAGGGGGATGTCGAACTCGTGGGTTATCTCGAACTGCACGTCATTCCTTGCGCTTTCGTGGTGGGTCGCAGCGGCGTGCACCTGCCAACGTGGTTACAACATACCCCGAGCGCGCGCGACTTCGTGAATTTCGGAGCGGCGCCGGGCGAGCTCGTCGTGGTCTTTCACCGGGAGAAAGCGCGAGGTCGCGCCGTCGCGTGGCACGACGACGTAGCCGGCGTCGAGGGCCGAGGTGAGCTCCTGGAGGAGCCGCTCGAACTGGATCGCGACGCGGCCCTGCACCTTCTTCTCCACCGCGAAATAGGTCCACGGGATGTCGGCGGTCGCGAGCGCCTTGGCCGACACGAGGAAGGTGTTGGTGTTGAACACGGGCACCGAGGCGCCGTCGAAGCCCTCCGGCAGGCGAAACTCCTCCACGACCTGCAGCTTGCCCAACGCATGCACGGGGACGCCCCCGCGGTCGCCCGGGGCCTTCTTGCACACCTCGACCATCACCTCCTTCTTCGAGTCGAGGAAGCGCCCGAGCACGACCGGATCGATCGACGCGCCGAGGTTGTCGAGGTTCGCGATCCACACGGTCTTCGGGCCCTCGCCGCCCCGCGCCAGGAACTGATCGAGCAGCGGCGTGCGGCGCAGGGCGTCGACCAGATCGCCGTGGCCGGTCGCGTACGCGCTGGGGGCGCCGTCGTCCTCGCGGAAGAGGCCCCCCTCGGGCGCGAGGCGCAGCCCGAGGTCCTGAGTGAACTGGTGGACGTGGTCGGGCGCGCGGCGCGCGCGGAGGGCCTCGCGGATGCCGGCGTCGGTGGCCTCGCTCGTCATGAGCCACAGGGGGATCGGCGCCTTCGCCTTGGCGCCCGCGCTGGCGTTCTCGGCGAGCCGGAGGTCGAGGAACGTGCGGCCGTCGAAGGCCTCCACGAGCGCCTTCACGACGCCGCCCATCCGCGTCGCCATCCCGCCCGCGAGCACGCAGAACGCGAGCTCGCCGCGGTCGATCGCGGCCTGCCCGAGCGCGCCGAGCCGGAGGGCCTCGTCGCTGCCGGGCTCGGGCAGCGAGAGGAGCTCCGCGTCGCTCGGCGGCGTGACCGGTCCGGTGAGGCGGTTCTTCGCGAAGAGCGCCGCCTTGTCGGCGAGGCCGGCGGCGAGCTCCACGAGGCGGGCGTCGCGGAAGCCCGCCGCGTCGAGGCGAGCCCTGAGCTGGGGGTCGAGCCCGGCGAGCTCAGTCGAGAGTGCGGCTGCGGTCATGGGCGCAAGTGTCGCCCCATTTTCGCGGCGGGTGGGAGAAAAGGACACCGGACAAAACACGACGAACGCGACGTGGGGTTGGCGCCTCGACCCAGGAAGGTGTTCACTAGGAGGAGCGTAGTAGCAGCGACGCACGGAGCGAACATGGGCACCACGCACGGCACGCACCGCACCGCGATCGCGCCGCCTCCCGCCGGCTCGGCCTGGGTTGGCGTGGTCGTCGCGTGTCTGCTCGCCGCGGGCGCGCTGCCCGCCTGCGTCGCGACGGCTCCGGGCGCGCCGCCGCGAGGCGTGGTCGTGAGCGGC
>CAZHGG010000384.1:0-6216 GCA_964531755.1 uncultured Polyangiaceae bacterium | reverse complement strand
CGCCGGGCCCTCCGCCGCGAGCGCCCCTCCGCCGCCCGAGCCGCCCCCCGAGGCGCCCGCCACCTTCGACCTCCCCCGCCTCGCGCTCTTCCTGAAGGCCGCGGGCGTCACGCTCGCGCTGTCGCTCGGGGGCATGCTGCTCGCCTCGCCCCTCGGGCTCTTGCTCGCGTGCGCCCGCACCTACGGCGGCCGCGTGCTCGGCGGCGTCGCCGCGACCTACGTCGAGGTGCTCCGCGGCACGCCCCTGCTCTTGCAGCTCTACCTGCTCTATTTCGGCCTCGCGCCGTGGCTGAAGCTCCCGGCGGCGGCGGCGGCGGTGCTCGCGCTCGGCCTGAACTACGCGGCCTACGAGGCGGAGGCGTACCGGGCCGGCATCCAGGCCGTGCCCGAGGGCCACACGGAGGCCGGGCTCGCGCTCGGCCTGTCGAGGCCGCGGGTCGTGTGGAGCGTCGTGCTGCCGCAGGCCACGCGGCTCGCGCTCCCCAACGTCACCTCCGACTTCGTGTCGCTCTTGAAGGACAGCTCGCTCGTGTCGGTGATCACCGTGGTCGAGCTCACGAAGCAGATGTCGATCACCGCGGTCGATGTACGCGAGTGGGCGCGCCCCGGCCTCGCGTGCGCCCTGCTCTACCTGGCGATGAGCTACCCGCTCGCGCGCCTCGCGAGGCGCTTCGAGAAGCGCCGCCACCGCCGCGCCGCGCAGGAGGCGGAATGATCCGCGCGCGTGGGCTCGTCGTGCGCGACGCCTCGGAGCCGGCGCGTCCGCGCCTCGATCACGTCGAGCTCACGGTCGAGCCTGGCACGTTCGCGGCGCTCGTGGGCGAGTCCGGCTCGGGCAAGAGCACGCTCCTGCGCGTCCTCTCGGGGTTTCTGACGTTCGACGAGGGCGAGGTGGAGATCGCGGGCCTCGCGCTCCGCAGCGGGCCCACCGCCGAGGGGCTCCGGCTGGCGCTCCGGCGCCGCGCGGTGCTCGTGCTCCAAGAGGCGAACCTCTTCCCGCACCTCTCGGTGACCGAGAACGTGACCCTCGCGCTCCGGCACGTCCGCGGCCACGACCGGGCCACCGCGACGCGCGCCGCCCACGCCATGCTCGAGCGCCTCGGCCTCGACGCGCACAAGGAGGCCGCGCCCGAGTCACTCTCGGGCGGCGAGGCGCAGCGCGTGGCGCTCGCGAGGGCGCTCGTGCTCGAGCCCCCGGTGCTGCTCCTCGACGAGCCCACGAGCGCGCTCGACCCGAAGCGCCGCGCCGATCTGGCGGGCCTCTTCCGCGAGAAGGCGGCGGGCGGGATGACCCTGCTCGGCATCACCCACGACGAGGCGCTCGCCGCCTCCGCCGACGCGCGCTTCACGATGGCAGGCGGGAGGCTGTCCCGTTAGAGACCACAGTCAGAGTCCCAGCGACTCTTTCGCGCGCCGCCTCCGCTTGACGGGAGGCCGCTCCTTTGCCATGGTGCGCCCCCCTCGGACAGTGCTCGAGGCGTGGGGTCTTCCCCCGGTCCAGCCCCAAGGACCGGTCAGGCACGAAGAGTCGTGCAGAACGCCAACGGCAGCGTGTGTGGTCCGGGACCTTGCAGGGGCCCCCAAGGGAGCACGAAAATGAATCAGCAGCCTGGCATCATCGGCAAGAAGATCGGCTTCACCCAGTACTTCACCCCGGACGGCACCGTGAAGCGCGTGTGCGTCATCGAGGCCGGCCCCGTGGTCGTCGTCGGCAAGCGCACCGTCGAGAAGGACGGCTACACCGCCCTCGTCTACGGCATGGTCGACGCGAAGGAGAAGCACGTCACGAAGCCCGTCGCCGGCGCCTTCAAGAAGGCGAACGTGGCGCCGAAGCGCGTCGTGCGCGAGCTGCGCTGCACGCCCGAGTTCGCCGCGAAGTTCGAGGTTGGCCACACGGTCAAGCTGGACGAGATCTTCCAGGAGGGTCAGCTCGTCGACGCGCAGGGCAGCACGCGCGGCCGCGGCTACACCGGCGTCATGCGCCGCTGGAACTTCGCCGGCATGGGCCGCTCGCACGGCACGCACGAGTACCACCGCCACGGCGGCTCGATCGGCACCAACATGACCCCGGGCCGCACCCTGCCGAACATCAAGATGTCCGGGCAGTACGGCAACGAGACCGTGAGCATGCAGAACCTCAAGCTCGCGCGCATCGACGTCGAGAAGAACCTGCTCATGATCGAGGGCGGCGTCCCCGGCGCGAACCAGGGCGTCGTGCTCGTCCGCGCGGCCGTCAAGCGCCGCCTCAAGAACGGCTGAGCGCCGCTCACCGCGACCCCAGCGCCCCGCGCCCTCGTTGGCCGCGGGGCGCTCGCGTTGGCGCCCTCGCGCCGTCGGGCCGCATTAGAGAACAACGCGGACCGCGTTGCGTCTAAGATGCGGGCTCGAGGCCGCGCCGCGGAGCTCGGGGCCGAGAGCTTGAGGTGCTGGCGTGAAGGGGCGTAAAAATCCGTACAAGGGGGCCGATCACTTCACCGTGGAGGCCAAGAAGGCCGGCTACCCCGCGCGGAGCGTCTTCAAGCTCGAGGAGATCGACAAGCGGGTGCGCGTGTTCAAGCCGGGCCAGAGCGTGCTCGATCTCGGCGCGTCGCCGGGCAGCTGGACCCTCTACGCCGCCGCGCGGGTGGGGCCCAAGGGGCGCGTGCTCGCGATGGACCTGAAGGACCTCACGACGGCCATCCCCGCGAACGTGGAGTTCTTCCTCGGCGACGCCCTCTCGCTCGAGACTGCGGCGCTCTCGCGGTTCGCGCCCTACGACGTCGTGGTCTCCGACATGGCCCCGAACACCACGGGCAACCGCCTCGGCGACCAGACCCGCAGCTTCGACCTCTTCATGCGCGCGCTCGCGGTGGCGGAGGCGCTGCTCAAGCCCGGCGGCGCGTTCGTCGGCAAGATCTTCATGGGCGAGGACTTCGTGCGCGCGCGCGACGAGGTGAAGCGACTCTTCGCGGCGGAGCGCACGATCCGGCCCGAGGGCACGCGCACCAACAGCTACGAGGTGTTCGTGGTGGGCGAGCGGCGCCGGGCGCCCGAGCCCGCGGCCCCCGACGCACCGCCGGAGCCCGCCGCTCCGGGAGGCGGCTCGTGATCGGCGGCGTGGAGGAGGCGCCGAGCACGCTCGGGGGTCGCTTCGTCGTCGAGCGCGAGGTGGGTCGCGGCGGCGTGGGCATCGTCTACCGCGCCCTCGACCGCATCACCGGGCACACGGTCGCGCTCAAGGTCATCGCCATCGCCGGCGTCGACGCGAGCGAGGAGGCGAGGTTCGCGCGGGAGGGCCGGCTGCTCGCGGGGCTCTCGGCGCCCGGCATCGTGAAGGTCATCGCGTTCGGGCAGCTCGAGGAGGGGCAGCCCTACGTGGCGATGGAGTGGCTCCAGGGCGAGGACATCGCGCAGCGGCAGCTCCGCCGGCGCGTCACCCTCAGCGAGGCCCTCGACGTGGCCGCGCAGGTGGCCGACGCCCTCGCGTGCGCGCACGCCGCCGGGATCGTGCACCGCGACGTGAAGCCTTCGAACGTCATCCTCGTCGGCAGCGGGGCCGACGAGCCGGGCGCGGAGCCCGCGCCCATCGTGGCCAAGCTGGTCGACTTCGGCGTCGCGAGCGCGGAGGACGCCCGCATCACGCGCACGGGCGCCATCGTGGGCACGCCCGCGTACATGGCGCCGGAGCAGGCCCGCGGCGACTCCGCCGTGGACGCCCGCTCCGACATCTACAGCCTCGGCGCGACGCTCTTCGAGATGCTCACGGGCCGCCCTCCCCACGTCGGCCCCACGCCGGTCGCCGTGCTCGCGAAGCTCGTGACCACGCCGGCGCCGCGCCTCCGGGAGCTCTTCCACGACGCCCCGCTGTCGCTCGACGAGCTGCTCGGGCGCATGCTCTCCACCTTCCCCGAGGAGCGCCCCGACAACGCGAGCGACGTGGCGGCCGAGCTCCGCCGCATCCGCGACGCGCACGCCGCCCAGGGCCCCGAGACCGTGCGCAACCCCACGAGCGAGCCTCCTGGGAGCGTGGGCGCGCAGTTTCTCTCGTCTTCTCGAGGACTTGGCGGACAGCGGCTCGTCACGAGCATCCTCGCTACGTTCGTGCCGAAGGGGCCCGCGCGACACCGGCTCCTCGCCCACCTGCGCGCGCGCGGCGCCGAGGCCACCGAGCTCGGCGGCGACGCGATCGTCGCGCACTTCGGCGTGCACAAGACCCTGGGCGACGAGGCGTGGCGCGCGCTCGACCTCGGCGCGCGCCTGGCCAAGACGAACTCGGCGGTCGGCGTCGCGTCGGGTCGCTCGCGCATCGACCGCACCAAGCCCACCGGCGAGGTGGTCGACCGCGCGGCGGCGCTGGCGCGCGACGCGCGGCGCGGCCAGGTGCTCTCCGACACGACGACCACCGAGCTGGCGCGCGGGCGCTTCGAGTTCCAGCTGCGACCTGACGGCACGTCGATCGTGGGCGACGCCGTCACGGCCAAGCGTGAGACCGTCGGCGGCGCGCCCCTGCTCGGACGCGAGGCCGAGCTCGCCCAGATCGTGCGGAGCTTCGAGCAGTGCGCCGACGAGCGCACGCCCATCCTCGTGTCGGTCACGGGCACGCCCGGCATCGGCAAGACCCGCCTCCGCAGCGAGGCGCTGGCGAGCCTCGGCGCCCTCCCGAGCGCGCCCCGCGTCGCGCTCGTGCGGTGCGAGTCGTTCGCGAAGACCCACGCGCTGGGCGTGATGGCCGACGTGGCGCGCGCCCTCACCGGGCTCCCCAAGACCGCCGGCCACGAGGAGCTCATGGACGCGCTCTCGGCGCTCGTGCCGGTGCGCCCGGCGCAGCTCGAGGGCCTCGGCGGGTCGACGCGCGAGCTCGTGGGGCGCCTCCTCACGAACGAGGCCGTGCCGAACTCGGTGGAGCAGAGCGGCGCGCGCGACGCGCTGTGGATCATGCTCACGATGGCCGCGCTCAACGTCGCGTCGCGGGCGCCCCTCGTGCTGGCCATCGAGGACGCGCAGTGGTCCGACAGCGAGAGCCTCGCGTGGCTCGATCACGTGCTCGCGCGCGCCGGCCGACACCCCATCTTCGTGCTGATGACCGCGCGCCCGGCCTTCCTGCGCGAGCTCGCGCAGCGCTTCACGGGTCGCGAGCACGTGCGCCTCGAGCTGCGCCCGCTCGCCAAGCGCAGCGTCCGCGCCATCGCCACGGCCATCCTCGGGGCGCGCGCCGAGGGCGACGCCGGCGAGGAGCTGCTCGAGATGATCGCGGCCCAGTCGTCGGGCTCGCCGCTGTTCGCCGAGGAGCTCTCGCGGCTCGCGGCTCAGGGGCGCGACCCCGCGGGCGCGCTCACCATCGAGGCCGCGCTCCAGGTGCACCTCGACGCGCTCGACGAGGACCTCCGCGACGCGGTCACGCGGCTCTCGGTGTTCGGCCTCAAGGGGTGGGACGTGGGCCTCTCCGCGCTCGGCTGCCCGCGCGCGCACGAGGCGCTCCGCGCGCTCGCGGGCGCCGAGATCCTCGTCGAGCAGGCCGGCTCGCGCTTCCGCGACGCGCGCGAGTGGGCGTTCAAGCACGCCCTCGCGCGGGAGGTGGCCTACGCGTCGCTCGGCGAGGACGATCTGCGCGAGCTGCACGCGCGCGCCGGGCGCTGGCTCGCGAGCATGGGCGAGGACGACGCGACGGTCGCGCGGCACCTGGAGCTCGGCGGTCAGGCGGCCGAGGGCGCGGTGTACCTCGAGCGCGCCGCCCGCCGCGCGCTGGCGACCAACGCGCACGCCGACGCGGCCATCTACGCGGAGCGCGCCCTCGCGTTCGCCGAGGACAAGCCCACCCAGTTTGGACGCGCGCTGCTGCTCGACGAGGCCTACGTGCGGCTCGACCCGCGCGCCGCGGATCGCGAGACCGCCGTCGCCCTCCTCGAGGACGCGGTGCACGACGAGGCGAGCGCCGTGCGGGCCCGCGGCGCCAGGCTCCGGTACGACGCGGCGAAGGGCGGCGGGCCCGAGACCATCACTGGCCTGGACGAGATCCGTAAAGCCGCGCAAGAGCTAGGCATTTTCGACGAGGTGGCGCGCTCCTCCGCGACGCTCGCGGCGCGGTGCGCGTTCGCCGGTGAGCTCGACCGCGCGGCGCTCGTGGCCTCCGAGCTGCTCGACCTCGCGGCTCGCCACCGCGTCCCTGGCGCGGCGGTCGACGCGTGGCAGACCCTCGCCGTCGTGCGGCAGGCCCGCGGCGAGGTCGGCGCGGCGCTC
>CAZHGG010000383.1:0-6217 GCA_964531755.1 uncultured Polyangiaceae bacterium | reverse complement strand
CCCGGCGTCACGGCCCCCGCCACCGCGGCCGCCGCGCCCGCGCCCGCGCCCACGCTCGGCCCCGGGGCCCGCATCGTGGACGAGCGCAACACGATCGCCGTCTTCAAGGAGGCCGCGTCTTCCACCGTGTTCGTCACGCAGACCCGCACCGTCACCGACTACCTCGGCTCCGAGCAAGAGGTGCCGGCGGGCTCGGGCACGGGCTTCGTGTGGGACGACAAGGGCCACGTCGTCACGAATTTTCACGTGGTGCAGGGCGCCGAGTCGCTCGTCGTCACCTTCCAGAACCAGCAGCGGTTCGACGCGAAGGTCGTCGGCGTCGAGCCCAAGAAGGACATCGCGGTGCTCAAGGTGATGGCGCCCGCCGATCTCCTCAAGCCGGTGCGGGTCGCGCCGAGCACCGAGCTCGAGGTGGGCCAGAAGACCATCGCCATCGGCAACCCGTTCGGGCTCGACCACACGCTCACCACCGGCATCGTGAGCGCGCTCGGCCGCCAGGTGCAGGGCATCGGCGGCGTCACCATCCGCGACATGATCCAGACCGACGCGGCCATCAACCCCGGCAACTCCGGCGGCCCGCTGCTCGACTCGTCGGGCCACCTCATCGGCATGAACACGATGATCTTCTCGAAGTCGGGCAGCTCCGCCGGCATCGGGTTCGCGGTGCCCGTGCGCACGATCGCCCGGGTCGTTCCGCAGATCGTGAAGTCCGGCCGCGCCGAGCAGCTCGGCCTCGGCATCGGCATCGATCCCGCGCAGCGCCTCGAGCGGCGCTTCGGCCTCCGCGGCGTGGTCGTCGTGAACGTGCCCGAGGGCTCGCCCGCGTTCAAGGCCGGCTTCCGGGGCCTGAAGCGCACCCCCCAGGGCGTGAGCCTCGGCGACGTGATCGTGTCGGTCAATGGGCAGAAGGTGGAGACCTTCGACGATCTCTACAACGTGCTCGACGCGAGCAAGGCCGGCGACAAGGTCGTGGTCGGCGTGCTCCGCGACGAGAAGCAGGTCAGCATCCAGGCCGACGTGATCGTGCTGCCTTGAGCCACGCCGCGCCGCTCCACCGCCGCGCACGCGCGCGCCTCCGCCCTCCCGCGCTCCGCCTCACGGCGGCCCTGGCGCTCGGGCTCGGCGGGGCCGCGTGCAGCGACGCGTGCGGCGCGCCCCCCGAGAAGACCGAGGCCCCGGCGCCCATCGAGGCCGGGCTCATGCTGCCGCCGTCGCCGCCGCTGGTGCAGGATCCGGCCCCCGAGCCCAGCGTCGGCCCGGCGGCGCCGCCGAAGCCCCGCAACCCGTACCACGCGCTCACGATCCAGCGCGGCTACCGCCCCGACTGCGTCGAGCTCCGCCCCGCGCGCCCCGGCGACAACCCCAAAGATCCGACCTTTCGCGCGTGGAACCCGGGCTCCGAGGGCATCGGCGTCGCGGCGATCGCGTTCTTCCACCCCGCGTTCGCCAAGGCCCACCGCGGCTTCGACCTCACCGCGCCGCAGCGCCTCGCGCCGGCCGAGCTCCTCGTGCTCGCGAGCGAGCTCGCCGAGGTGAACCTGGCGCTCCTCGCGGCCACCGATCTCGCCGCCGCCAAGGCGCGCTGGGGCAAGACCAGCGTCGTCGCCGAGCTCGAGTCGGAGGAGGCCTGGAAGGTCGTGCGGCCCCTCCTCGGCGAGGCCGCCCAAGGGCTCGCCCTCCGCGCGAAGGCGATGGCCGGCGCCAAAGAGAGCCTCTGGGTGCTCGCGTTCTGAGGCGCGTCGCGCGCGCCGACGCGGGCCGAGGACTGCTGCTACACTGCCCGGAATGGCTCCCCGCACCGCACCGACGACCGCTGCCGCGCCCTCACGCTCTCGCCGCAACCTGAGGAGCGGCGCGCTCGCGCTGGTGCTCCTCTGCGCCGCGGTGGGCGGGTACTCGGCGGGCTGCGGCTCCGACCCGCCGCCGCCGAGCGGCTTCACGCCCGCCGAGCCGCCGCCGCCCACGGGCGAGGGCGGGCCGGGGGGCCTCTTCGACGGCGCCACCTCCGAGCTCAAGCTGAAGGAGCTCACGATCGTGCCCGCCGACGCGTCGCTCACCGTCGACCTCGGCCAGCGCAGCCCCACGCTGCCGTTCACCGCGCGCGGCGTCACGCCCGAGGGCAAGGTCATCGAGTCGGTGGTGGGAGCCTGGGGCTTCTCGCGCTTCGACGTGGCGAGCTTCACCGGCAACGCCCTCACGCCTACGGGCTTCATCGGCGGCAAGGGCGAGGTCACGTTCAAGGCCGGCGGCCTCACCGCCACCACGACCGCCACGGTGAAGCTCCGCATGGTGGCGGGCGAGACGCCCACGACCGCGCAAGAGGCGGCCTTCACCGCGGCCACGGTGTCCGACCCCACGCTCTCGGTGCTCTACCCGTACAACGGCACGGTGTTCCCGCGCGGGCTCGTGGCGCCCTTGCTCCAGTGGAGCGGCGGGAGCGCGACGGGCTTCTACAAAATCCAGGCGAAGAGCTCCACCTTCGAATACACGGCCTACGCCACCGTCGCGGGCGCGAACGGCGTGTACACCTTCCCGAAGACCCCCGTCGACGCGTGGGCGCGCCTCACCGACTCCACCGACGGCGCGCTCGACGTCACCGTGCAGCGCTACGACGGCACCACCGCGTACACGCCGAAGCCGATGCAGTGGAAGATCGCCGGCGCCAACCTGAAGGGGACCGTGTATTATACACGCCTCATCGATCAGGCCGGCGGCACCTTCGTGCGCAAGCTCGAGCCGGGCGGCACGCCGGCGAACGCGACGCAGGTCAACGGCGAGGCGTGCATCGCCTGCCACAGCGTGTCGAAAGACGGCAGCCGCATCGTCGGGAGCGTCAACGGCGGCGACAGCCCGTGGGGCGTGTGGGACACGCGGACGGGCGCGAAGCTCTTCCAGAGCGCGCAGGCCTCGGGCTTCCAGGCCATCTCGCCCGACGGCGCCTACGTGCTGTGGCGCCACTGGAGCCCCGGCCAGGGCCAAGACAACCCGGCCGAGCTGCGTCTCTCCACCGCCACGAGCGACGCCATCCTCGCCACCCTGCGGCTGCCCGGGGGCACCCCCGGTGCGCCCAGTCACCCGGTGTGGAGCCCCGACGGCGCGCGCGTGGCGTT
Source organism: uncultured Polyangiaceae bacterium (assembly GCA_964531755.1). Classification (GTDB taxonomy): domain Bacteria; phylum Myxococcota_A; class Polyangia; order Polyangiales; family Polyangiaceae; genus JAAFHV01. The sequence continues at coordinate 3,107 of CAZHGG010000383.1, read as the reverse complement.
CGGCGTGCGCACCGCGGGCGGCGCGCTGGCGTACACCGCGGCGACGATCTGGACCGCGAAGGTCACCCTCGGGGCGACGCCTGGCTTCTCCGACGTGAAGAAGATCATCGACGCGAACGCGACGTTCCCGGTGGCCACGAACCCCACGTACACGCCCGACTCCAAGTTCGTCGCGTTCATGCGCGCGAACAAGGCGCGCGGCTCCGACGCCGACTCGCGCGGCGAGCTGTGGGGCGCGGGCGCCGACGGCGGCGGCGAGGTGCGATTCGACAAGGCCAACGGCGCCGGCGTGCTGACGGCCACGGATCGGAACTGGGGCCCGAGCTTCCACCCCGTGGCCGCGGGCGGCTACTACTGGCTCGCGTTCTACGCGCAGCGCAACTACGGCCACAGGTTCACGGGGCAAAACCGCCAGATGTGGATTGCCGCGATCGATCTCAACCCGACCGCCGGCGTCGACCCCAGCCACCCGGCCTTCTACATCGCGGGCCAAGAGACCGACGCCACCAACGAGCGGCCGCAGTTCACCGTGCCCCCGTGCAAGCCCCTCGGGCAGACCTGCGAGAACGGCTACGACTGCTGCGACGGCTTCTGCCGCGCCGCGGAGGACGGTGGCGGCCTCGTGTGCCAGAAGCCCGGCGGCTGCGCGCGCCTCGGCGAGCGCTGCGCGGTGAAGGCCGACTGCTGCGATCAGGCCGAGTGCGTGGGCGGCTATTGCACGCCCGTCCCCAAGTAAGTGAGAACTGCCCGCCGCCCCCGCCAGGCCGCCGGACGGTTGGCGAGGCCCGCCGCCCTCGGCGGCCCCGGCCAAGACGCGCCGGGCGCGCCAGGTACGGGTCGTGATGGAGTCTGGAGCGCTTGTTGTCGGGCGCTCAGGCCATACGAGCCTCTCTCGGGGGAGCACCGGTATTGGCGGCGGCGGGGAGACTCGCTTTGTCAGCGGCCTTCTCAGGTCGCTGGACAACCGGTCCGGGCACTACCGCCCGTCTGGAGCCGATGCGCGATCCGCGGCTGAGGCGGCATTCGGACGTTCCGGGATTGACGCGTCGGGAAGTGCCTAGAGAAGGTGTCTTGACGATGGATATCGAGTATGCGGACATGCTCTTGAGCGTGCTAATCGAAAATTCCGTGCGCATCTTCGCTGCGGGGTTTGGTGTAAATTGTGCTGAGGCAACGCTCTTTCAAATTGTCGACTTAATTCGAGAACACCCCGAACTGAAAGAGTCGGTCTTGCGTCGAGTGGCGTGCGCACTCCGTGTGCGCGATCCTGGCACGCTGAATCCGGCGCACCCACCTCGCGAACTGATCGTCCTGCTGTCCCACGAGTTTCGTTGGCCGGAACTTCGCGAGCTCGCTAGGCACCGAACCGAGGTCACATTTCACGGCGACCTGGCTCTAGCGGCTTTCGACATTTCACACGAAATCGTCGAGGCACAGAATGATGACTGGGAGGATCGCGAGTTCTATCCTCGATATGCTGCTAAGACGAGCGGGGGCTAATTGGCACCAACACTATCCCCCATCACGGGTTCACTTCCGGTTCGCCGTGCACGACGCGCCGGAGCCCGGGGAAGGTCTGGACGAGAGCGGCGTCACGTCGTCGCTGCCCGGCCGGCTGGTCGCCAGCTACGACCGCGGCGCGCGGAGTCGCCGCTCTCGAAGGCGGTCTTTGACTCCCAGGCGGCGCGCGCCGCCCCGCCCCGGCAAAGCCCAACGGGGGCCCACCCCACGCGTCGGGCGGCGGCGCCCTTCAGGGCTTCACGAGCTTCAGGATGCGGCCCGTGTCGGTGTGGGCCACGTAAATCGCCGTCGCGTCGGTCGCGAGGTTGACGTAGTTCGTGGGCTTCTCGGCGGCGAGGAGCCTCGCGCTCTCGGTGCCGTCGGTCGACCCGCGGTAGAGCGCGCTCTGGCCAAGCGTCCACCAGTAGACGGCGTCGTCCACCACGAGCGTCCGCGGGCGGCCCTGGTTCGGGTAGATGGGCGCGGCGCCCGCGTCGCCGGCGGTCGCGAGGCGCATGATGGAGTGCTCGTCGCGGTTCGCCCAGAACACCGCGGCGCCGTCGGGCTGCGCGCGGACGTCCCCTGGGTAGGAGCCGGTGGCGTGGTAGGCCGCGGGGACGAGGCCAGCGCTCCCGGCCGGCGTGAAGTCCTTGGCCAGACGGAACACGTCGCCGCGGATCGGGACCGACCAGAAGAGCTCGGTCCCGTTGTGCCCGAGGCGGCTCAGCGGGTCCTGGTTGGTCGCCATGAGGGTGGGCGTAGCGCCCAGGCGCAGCGGCAGGCGGAAGACCCCGTTCGGCGCCGCGCCCGAGGTGTAGTAGAGCGCGTCGTCGTCGACGACGAAGCTCACCGCGGCCGCGACCTGAGCCACGTCGGCGGGGCTCCCGCTCCCGTCCTTCGGGGTCCTCCGGATCGCGCCGTCGGCGAAGGCGCCCGTGCCGCGCACCGCCCAGTACACGTCGCCGGCGCGCAGGGCGATGGTGGCCGGGCAGGCCTGCCCCTGCGCGAGGGTCGCGAGCCCGGTTCCGTCGCGCTTCACCCGCATCACCGCGCCGTCGGAGGTGCTGCCGTCGCAGAGCGCGAGGCTGCCCGCGTTGACCCAGTAGACGTGCTCGCCGTCGGCCACGAGGTGGGAGGGGTTCCGCTGCCCGGTGGCGAGCTCCACGAAGCCACACTTGCCGCCGACGCACGCGCCGCCCTCGCAGTCGTGCCCTGCCCGCCCGCAGTTCTTCGGATCGCAGTCGGTGCTCCCGTCGCACGCGGGCCTCGGGGCGTCGGGCGACCCGTCGGGCGGGCTGGCCGTGTCCGCGCCGGTGTCCGCGATCGGCGTGGGGACGTCGGGCGTGGCATCGGCGCCCGCGCCCGCCTTCGGATCGTCGCCCACACACGCCGGCGCTGCCGCCGCGAGGGCCCCCGCGAGGATGGAACCCACGACGACGAGCCCACGACCCCTCCACGACCGCCCGCCTCTCATCGGGCCTAGGCTACCGTGCAGGCGGCCCTTGTCCACGGCGACGGCGCTCCCCCCGTCATTTCTCGCCGCCGCGTCCCCTGCGCTTTTCGTCCCCGAAAGGAGCGGGTCGCGCTAATCATCCTGCGGCAATCCA